>PLZT01000687.1 GCA_003152255.1 Methylocystaceae bacterium
GCCGCGGCGCGCGCCAGCGGCGCGATATGGAACGCCGCGCCGCATTTGGGACACAGGATCGGATCCTTATTCAGGTCGTAAAATTTCGTCGCGCAGGACTGACATTGGCGCTTGGCGCCGAGTTCGGGTTTGGCCACGGTCCTTAAATCCTCGAGATGAAGCAGCGTGGGAACGCCCGCCTGGGAAAGAAGTTCATCGGGCGCTCCGGTTAGTTGGCTCGCTCGCCGCTGTCAAATGGGAAATTGCGGCGAGCAAGGCTTTCGTCGCCGCCGCCTCTATGCGGCGCGAGCTTCGCCCCTTATAACGGACGGGCGGCTTTCGCGGCGCGACTTTAGGCGGCGCCGCTCGAAACATCGGCGGGGCCTATTGCCAATCGCGGCGATGCTTGGCATATCGGGGCGCGCGCGGGTGTAGCTCAATGGTAGAGCAGCAGCCTTCCAAGCTGAATACGAGGGTTCGATTCCCTTCACCCGCTCCAGCTTTCCCNNGTTGTCGGGGTCAAAAAGAATTATGCGACGCCGCAAGGCGCGCTGGAGATTCTTAGGGGCGTCGACTTTTCGCTGGAGGCTGGCGCCAGTCTGGCCCTGATGGGAGAGTCGGGCAGCGGCAAAAGCACGCTGCTGCATCTCGTCGGCGCGCTCGATCAGGCGGACGCCGGCGATATATTTTTGGACGACATGTCGCTGGCGACGCTTGGCGAGGGCGCCCGCGCGGCGCTGCGGCGCGAGACGCTGGGGATCGTGTTCCAGCAGTTCAATCTGATTCCGAGCCTGACGGTCGCCGACAATCTGGCGTTTCAGGCGCGCATCGCCGGCCGTTTCGATTCGGACTGGCAAGGCGAGTTGACCCGGCGCCTTGGGCTTGCCGAACTCGTCGCCCGCTATCCCGAACAGCTCTCGGGCGGTCAGCAGCAACGCGTCGCCGTCGGGCGAGCGCTGGCGTCGCGGCCGCGCCTGCTGCTCGCCGATGAGCCCACCGGCAATCTGGACGAGGCGACCGGCGACGCCGTGCTGACGCTGGCGCTGGAGCTCGTCGCCGCGACCGGATGCGCCTTTCTGATGGCGACGCATAGCGCGAGGCTGGCCGCGAGGCTCGGACGGCGCGCGCTGCTGAGCGGAGGCGGATTGGCGTTATTGTGAAACAAACGCTGTGGACGCTCGCGGCGCTGCTCTCTCATTGGCGGCGTCATCCGGCCAATCTGGCCACGCTCCTGGTGGGGCTCGCCATCGCGACGGCGTTATGGACCGGGGTGCAGGCGCTCAACGATCACGCGCGCAAAAGCTACGCGAGCGCGGCCGCGGCGGTCAGCGGCGCCGATGCGCGCGCCCTAGTCTCGACCCGTGGCGGGCTATTCGCGCAAGACCTCTATATCAAGCTGCGCCTCGCCGGCTGGAAGGTTTCGCCGGTGCTGGAGGGAACGGTCCGCGTTGGCGACAAGTCCCTGCGAGTCATCGGCGTCGAGCCCCTGACTCTGCCGCGCGGCGCGCGACTCGCCAGTCTTCGCGAGGGGGAGGGGATCGTGGATTTTCTTAAATCCCCGGGGCTCGGTTTCGCGGCGCCGGAGACGCTCGCCGAGATAGGCGAGGGGGCGAAGACCGAGCGGGGGCTTTCGCTGCCGCCGCTGCGCGCGCTGGGCGCCGCGCCGGCGGGAGCGCTGATCGTCGACATCGGCGTCGCGCAAAGGCTGCTGGATCGCCCGGAGCGCCTGTCGCGGCTGATGCTGGAGGCGAAAGGCGCGCAGCCTCTCGCGAGCGTTGTCGGCGACGCGCTGCGGCTGGTCGAGCCGGACGAGGACTCCGATCTCGAACGATTGACGGGCAGTTTTCATCTCAACCTCACCGCCTTCGGACTGCTCTCCTTTCTCGTGGGGCTGTTTATCGTCCACGCCTCGTTCGGCCTCGCCTTCGAGCAGCGGCTGCCGACGATCCGCACGCTGCGGGCGGTCGGCGTCTCGTCGCGCGCGCTGATCGCGGCGATGGCCTTCGAACTTCTCGCGCTGGCGTTGTTCGCGGGCGGGGCCGGCGTGGCGCTCGGCTATGTCATCGCGCGGGCGCTGCTGCCCAATGTCGCCGCGAGTCTCGACAGTCTTTACGGTGCGCAACTGCCCGAGCGATTGACGCTGGACGCGGGCTGGGCGTTGTCCGGCCTCGCCATGGCGCTGCTCGGCGCTTCGAGCGCGGCGGCCGGCGGGTTGATCAGGACGTTTCGCTTGCCCGTGCTGTCCGCCGCGCGGCCCCAGGCCTGGCGCGAGGCGCATCGGCGCTATTTGCGGCGACAGGCGCTGGTCGCGGGGCTCGCCTTCGCGGTCGCCGTCGGCGCGCTTATATGGGGCGGCGGGCTTGTCGGCGGCTTCGCTTTGATCGCCGGCGGATTGCTCGGCGCCGCCTTGGGGCTGCCGGTGGCGCTGGCCGGCGCGCTCGCGCTAGGCGAGCGCCTCGCCGAAGGCCCGGTGACGCGCTGGTTTTGGGCGGACAGCCGCCAGCAGTTGCCCGGCCTGTCGCTCGCTCTGATGGCTCTGCTGCTGGCGCTCTCGACCAATATCGGCGTCGGCGCGATGGTCGAGGGCTTTCGCGTGACCTTCACGCGCTGGCTGGACGACCGGCTGATCGCCGAGGTCTATTTCGAGGCGAGCGATGACGCCGCCGCTGCGCGCATCGAGGCATGGCTGGCGAAGCGGCCGGACGTGGAGGCGATTCTGCCGGTGTTTCGAACCAAGACGCAAATCGCGCATTGGCCGGTGGAAGTCGGGTCGCTTAAAGCCCACCAAACCTATGCCGAGCATTTTCCGTTGCTGGAGCACGACGCGGACGTGTGGGCGCTTTTGGCGCGAGGCGACGCCGTTTTGGCGAGCGAGCAACTGGCGCGGCGCCTGAAGCTCGCGGTGGGCGACGCGCTGGACATTCCAACCGAAGGCGAAAACTGGTCCGCGCGCATTGTCGGTATCTATCCCGATTACGGCAATCCCAACGGACAGTTGCGCGTCGACATCGACGCGTTCAAGCGCCACTGGCCGCGGGCGCCGCGCGTTAATTTTTCTCTGCGCGTCGCGCCCGCCAATGTCGCGGGATTGATCCGCGATCTGCGGGCGGAGATGGGCCCGCGGCTTGTCCGCCTTGTCGATCAGGCCTTCGTCAAAAACCTGTCGCTCAAAATTTTCGAGCGCACTTTCGCGGTGACGGCGGCGTTGAACACTTTGACGCTGATCGTGTCGGCTATCGCCCTGCTGGCGAGTCTGCTGACGCTGAGCGATCTGCGTCTCGCGCAACTCGCGCCGGCGTGGGCGATGGGCGTGACGCGCAAGCGCCTCGCGGGGCTGGAGCTGTCGCGGATAATTCTATTCGCCGCGGCGACGGCGTTGTTCGCGCTGCCGCTTGGCTTGTTCATGGCCTGGTGCCTCGTCGCCGTCGTCAATGTCGAGGCTTTCGGCTGGCGCTTGCCGTTTCATGTTTTCCCCGGCCAATGGGCGCAGGTCTTCGCCATCGCGTTGCTGACGGCTTTTCTCGCGGCGCTCGCGCCGGTGCTGCGGCTGGCCCGCGCCGCGCCGGCGGATTTGCTCAAGGTGTTCGCCAATGAGAGCTAGCGTGCTTCTGGCGGCTGTTCTCGCGTGCTGCGCCCCGGCGCGACTTTGCGCCGACGGCTTCGCCGGGCTTGGGCAAGAGTCTCCCGGCTTCGCGACCGTGACGCCCGGCGCGGCGCTGGCGTTTCCGCGCGACTTTGGCGCGCATCCGGGCTTTCGCACGGAATGGTGGTATCTGACCGCCAATCTGCGCGACGCATCGGGCGCGTCCTACGGCGCGCAATGGACGCTGTTCCGCTCGGCGCTCGCGCCCGGCCCGGAACAGGAGGGCTGGGCCGATCCGGTCGTCTTCATGGGCCACGCCGCCGTGACGACCGCGAGCGAACATCTCTTCGCCGAGACATCAGCACGAGGTGGAATCGGGCAGGCCGGCGTGGTCGCGACGCCCTTTCGCGCCTTCATCGACGACTGGTCGCTGGAGGCGCGCGACGACGCGGCGAACGCGGGGATTTCGCGGCTCCTGGTCGTCGCCTCCGGCGCGGCGTTTAGCTACCGGCTGACGCTAAGCGCCGACATGCCCCCGGCTCTCGAGGGCGACAAGGGATACAGCCGCAAGTCGGAGGACGGACGGGCTTCCTATTATTTCAGCCAACCCTTTTACGCGGTCGAGGGCGAACTCGTTTTGCGCGGCGCGCCGATAAAGGTTTCCGGCCGCGCCTGGATGGACCGCGAATGGAGCAGCCAGCCGCTCTCGCCCGATCAAAAGGGCTGGGATTGGTTCTCGCTGCACCTTTCCTCCGGCGAAAAGCTGATGCTGTTTCGCTTGCGGAGCGCGTCGGGCCGCGACTTCATCGGCGGAAACTGGATCGACGCCGATGGCGCGACGCGGCAATTGGAGCCGGAGGATGTTTCGATCGAGCCGCTGGCGACGACGACGCTCGCGGCGGCGACATTGCCGACAAGATGGCGCGTCACCGTCAAGAGCCACGCGTTGAACATCGAGACGACCCCGCTCAACCCGGCGAGCTGGATGGGAACGCGCTTTGCCTATTGGGAAGGGCCGATCCGTTTCACGGGGACGCACGGCGGCGAGGGCTATCTCGAAATGACCGGATATTGAGTTTCAGGCATGGCTCGTCAGCGTCATCAATATGTCGGCGTACCAGGCGCAGTTCAGTCCGAGCGCCTCGTCGAGATCGACATTGCGTGCGTTGACATCGAGCCGCGACGAATGCACTCCGAGCAGCCGCCAGGGCAAAGGGCTATGGGCCGCCGCGTCGGCCTGTAGCCGCATCACGACAGGCGCGCCGCTGGCGCCGCGATGCGTGCGCGCGTCGGTCAGGAAATAGCCCTGACCCCCGAATCGCAGCCCGAAGGACGAGGCGATCACCGCCCCGCGCGCCACCGGCAAATGGTGCAGCGTGTCGTGGAAGCCGAGCGGAAAGCCAATCACCAGCACCTGCGCGCCGACCTCGACGCCGCCGCCCGGCGGCTCGATATTTTCCGGCGTGAAGGCGCGAAAAACCGTCGTTTGGGGCAGGGCGGTCCGGTCGATCTCGATGGCGGTGACGTCGGGCGCGCCGGCCCCGTCCAGCCCCTGCCGCCACAAGGGCGCGCCGTCGCGATATAGCGGGATCGAAAAGCCGGTGGATTTCGCCATATTTTCCGGGTCAATATGCAGTTCGATTTCGATCCGGTCGGGGAAATGCCCCGTTGGCTCGTTGATCAGCACATGCCGGCTCGTCACCAGAAACAGGCGCGCCCCCCGCTCGAAGAAAAAGCCGCTCGCATTGGTGAGCGGCGCTTGTCCGATAAAGGTGTCGATACGCGTCGAGGTGAGCAGAATGGATTCTAGCATCGGCGCCCCTCCTTGGCCGCGGCGCGGGCGCGGCTACTGGCCCCAGCCTATAGGAGTTCGCGCGAAGGCCAAAGGAGCTTGGCGTTGAGCCTCACGCGGCCAAGCCTCGGCGACGCCCGGCGGGTTCTGCGCGAGAAATTTGGCTTTTCCGAGTTTCTGCCCGGTCAGGTCGAGGCGCTGGAGGCCGTGCTGGCCGGGCGCGACGTGCTGGCGGTGATGCCCACGGGCTCGGGAAAATCGCTGCTCTATCAATTGCCGGCGATGCTGCGGATCGGCCTCGTGGTGGTGGTCTCGCCGCTGATCGCGCTGATGCGCGAGCAATGCCAAAGACCATCGCCGGAGCTTGCTAAGCCGTTGCTCCAACAGATCAACCGCCCAAAAACACAGGCATTTAACACCGGCGAGCATTGCCGGGGCTCGCTTGCAACCGCGCAAATTGATGGTAACTCTGTAGGCATCGACGCAGCACCCAGCCGAGAGATACCAACATGCCGCTGACAGACACACAGATCAAAGCCGCCAAGCCGGCCGCCAAGCTCTACAAGCTATCCGACGGCGGGGGCTTGCAGTTTTGGGTAATGCCGAACGGTTCGAAATACTGGCGGCTCGCCTATCGCCGCCCAGCCGACAAAAAGCCTGACACTGACAGCTTCGGAGTTTACGGCGATGTCAGCCTGGCCGAGGCGCGCAAGGCGCGGGACGCCGCCAGGGAGCTGCTCCGCCGTGGCGTCGATCCGAAGGCCCACAAGCGCGCCGACAAGCTGGCGCGCAATATCGTCGCAGCCAGCACCTTTGACGCCCTGGCCGACGAGCTGCTCGCCAAAAAGCGCCGAGACGGACGCTCAGAGGCGACCATCGAGTATTTCGAATGGCTCTTGGGCTTGGCCCGCCCGGCTCTTGGCAAGCGGCCTATCGCGGAGCTGGCGACCTCTCCGGCGGAGATTTTGAGCGTGTTGCAGGCAATCGAGCGCCGAGGACGCCTATCGACGGCGCAACGCCTTCGAGCCGCGCTTGGCCAGGTGTTCAACTACGCCGCGTCGACAGCCCGGGCCAGCGCCGATCCGACGCCCCTACTGCGGGGAGCCTTGTCCGAGGCGAGAAAGACGCCGCGCGCCGCCATCACCGACCAGGCCAGGTTTGGCGCGCTGCTACGCGAGATCGCCGGCTATGAAGGCATGCCAGAGACGCGCATTGCGCTGACGCTCCTGGCTCTGACAGCCGCGAGGCCGGGGGAAATCCGTGCAGCGGAATGGGCCGAATTCGACATCTCCGCCGCCGTCTGGACGATACCGGCGAGCCGCACCAAGATGCGCCGCGATCATCGCATCCCGCTTAGCCGCCAAGCGCTCGCCTTGCTGGACGAGCTCAAATCCTTTGCTGGCCACCGAAAGCACCTATTCCCAGGCGTCAGGAACCCTATGACGCCCATGTCGGAGCACACGCTCAGCTCAGCCTTGCGCAATCTGAACTACCCGAAGGACCAAATGTCGGCGCACGGCTTCCGCTCCGCGATGTCATCCATATCGAACGAGAGCGGGATTTGGCATCCAGACGCGATCGAGCGGGCGCTGGCGCACGTCGACCGGAACGCCGTCCGAGGAGCTTATGCGCGCGGTGACTATTGGCCCGAGCGCGTCCGCATGGCCCAATGGTGGGGCGACGCATGCGACGCCATGCGCGAGGGCGGGGCGATCGAGGGCGGCGGTGAAGTCATCCAATTCCGGCGCGGCCAGGGTTAATTGCGCACCGCGCGCCCTGGGGCGAAAAAAACTTTCACAGCGCGTGACAGTTTTCGCCCAGGCCGCTCAACTCCCGGTAAAACCGGTGAAACCGGTAAAGGCGGAGGCGCTCCCGCCGCCCGCCAAGCCTGAAAAGCTATTTACAACAATGAGTTAATACTCCGGGCGCTCCAATCGCCCCGCCAGCCGCAAACGGAGAAACCGGTAAAACCGGTGAAGCGAATTCGCGCGCCAGCCGATCACCGCATCAGGCCGGCCGAGCGAAGCACGTCCATGACCGTGCTCACCTGCTCATCAAGCTTGGCTATATCCGTCGCCATTTCAGATATCGACGCCGGGTCATATTCGTCCCACTTGAGGCTTGCCTGCAGGCGGGAGACGACTTCGGCGTTGACGGAGCGCCGGTTTTTCTGGGCGAACTCAGTCAATTGGGCGTGAAGCTCGGGAGGAAGCCTCAGGCGAAAGTGGGCATCTTCTGCGGTCATGACGCACTTTGACCCAAACTGCGCTTGACAGCAATGACGCAGACGGCGCATACATGCGTCATGACGCAGATATACCTTATGTGCGTCATGCCACGATCGAATAGGAGCCCCGCCCAGCATGACCGCAACAGACACTTCACACCTTAGACTTCGCCTGCCCGTGACGATGAAAGAATGGCTCGCCGAGCGCGCGGCCGCGAACTACCGAAGCGTCAACGCCGAGGTTCTTGCAGCCATACAGCGCGCCATCGACAGCGATCCGGCCGCCCCGAAGAACAGCAACCGCCGCCCAAGGCGAGCGCAAACCTGACCTGACGCAGATCAGACGCCACCACCATCACCGAAGCGCCCTGCTTCAGTGAACGCTCCAACCTTGCCTGAAGGAACCACCGTGAAACCTATGTCGCACCACGATCACCGAAACAAAGTCCGCGAATGCATCGTGCAGGCATTTAGCGATGAGGCAGATTTCCACGTCGCAATGGCATCCGTCACCGACGGACCCGAGCGCGCCGAACACCTCGCGCAAGCCGAACTGTGCAAGCAGTGGCGCTTGCGCTTCGTTGGCCTGCCGTCAGCCACCTGCCACTGACGCGGCTCAAATCCGCTGACATGAAACACAGGCGCTCGCGATGATAAGATTTCCTCTCCCACCACACGTTCATGAAACACGGGACAAGCTCGAACGGGCGCTGACGTCCATCGATCCAGTCGCCACAGGAAGCCCGTCGCTTCTATGGAACGCGCTCGTTAAACTTGCCTACTGCGACGAGCGCGTATTGCGCGCCGTTGTGCGCGCCGCCAAAGAGTTGCCGGCCGAGATCATCAAGGAGGACAGAGGCCGGGGGCGGCCGCGCGCCAAGACCCCGGAATACAATCAGATGATGGCGAGGTTTCTGGCGGCATACAGATACAAGCACGGCGATAAAGCCACGGCAGCCGACGCCGCCAGATTTTTGGCTGACATAGAGGCCCGCGCCGAGGCGGAGCGCGCGCTGCCAACAAAGACGAGCGCCGCCCAGCTGAGCGCCGCGACCAGGCGCAAGACGGACCAAATCAAAACAGACTTTGCGCGCGCGCAAGCCAACGATCCGGCGACGCGAGCCTTCTTTCGATGCTTCATCGACCAAATCGTCATCGGCACCGATCGGCAGGAGGCCTTACGCCTTGCTGGAGAAGCCGCACATGACGCCGCTGTCATAACAAAACTCAACGAAAAAACTTCTTTTTCCCCGCTCCGTGGCGGGCGAGGGTCGAGAAAGCCAGCCAATTTAAACGGAGCGAAAAATGTCTGAAACGCAAGTCATTGCAGGCGCGGGAACCAAGAAGACGCGCCGCGCTCCCGAGCGCGTCCGAGGGGCCGGGACAATCCTTCGCCGGCTGACGGACTTGGTTGCCGAGGGGCCGTTTGGCGAAAGCTATTTGCGCGCACGCATAGAGGACGGCTCGCTTCAGTCGCACAAGGTCGGCCGCGCGCGCCTGGTCTATCAGCGAGACTGGGGAGATTTCCTTAATAATCTGGCTGAGCCGAAACCTCAACCCATTGTCCGCTCATAAAAAAACCCCGGGGACGCGAGTCTCCAGGGTTGTTCCGTCACGGCGCTGATGCAACAGCGATAAAACGAGATAGCGGATCATGGATACAAAATTTAGCGCGCGGGGTCAACCGGCTACTACCGGAGCAGGTCTGCCTGCCGTGCGCGACAAGATCGCGACGATGATCCCGCTGCTCGGCTCTCCCGTCGATGGCGAAGTCGCGGCGACCGCTCGCGCCATCGGGCGAATTCTTGATCGGGCCGGGCGCGACTGGTTCGACTTCGCCGAAGCCTTCGAGCAAGGCGCGACGCCAGGCAATCCGAACCTTGTCACGCCGGCAAGCCGACCACCGCTTTGGGCCGACGCCACCGAGACCGAGCGCGACGAAATCATCGAAGCGTTGCTTGCGGCCGGCGACCTGACGACCTGGGAAACCGATTTTGTGAAGTCCATCGCGGATCAATACGGCGATCGCGAGCTCAGTGAAAAGCAGGCAGCCATCGTCGACCGCATCGCCAAGCGCGTCTTGGGGACCTGGGAGAACAGGGCGTGAATTTTCAAAATAACGAAGCCTTCGAGGGGGCGACGGCTTCCGCCACAGACGTCGAGCAGGCCGACGAACCCGGTGAGGGGAAGGACTTTCAGATAACGAACGTCGACTTTCTCGCTGCGATCTTCCCGAGCATCCCCGAAGGAGCCTTCGCGGCGGTATGCACGCGGCGCGGCGACCCTGACGCAAAGAAGGGCTGGCTGGCGGAGCGCGCAGACATGCGCGTAATGAAGCTCGACGCAGGGCACAACAACTATCTTAATTGCTCAACATTCTATCCAAACAGCAGCGGCGAATTCAGGGCGAAAAAAACCGGGTTTGCGGCTTGTCACTTCATAATGTTGGACGACATCGGAACCAAGGTTCCGACGACCCGGCTGGACGGGTTTGAACTGTCGTGGCGCATCGAAACGAGCCCGGGGAATTATCAAGGCGGCATCGCCCTTGCCCAGCCGATCACAGACGGCCCCGAGGCCGTGCGCTTGCTTAATGCGGTGATAACCGCCGGGCTGTGTGACGAAGGATCAACAGGCCCGCAGGCCCGTTGGGCGCGTCTGCCCGTGGCGGTCAACGGCAAACCAAAGCACGCCGACGCTGACGGCAACCCCTTTCGATGCCGCCTTGTCGAATGGCGACCTGATAAAAAATACACGCCGCAGGAGATTGTTGACGGGCTGCAATTGGAGCTCGCGCCCGCAGGACGGCCGAAGAAAACCGCAAAGCCTTCCGCGCCAGCCGACGGCAGCGCGCGCAACATCAGCGATGACGGAGACGACGTTCTAACTCCCAAGGCAGCCGAGAACCCGGTCGTGGCGGCGATCAAGGCGAGGGGAATTTATAAGACGCCGCTCGGCTCTGGTAAGCACGACGTCACCTGTCCTTGGGTTCATGAGCACACCGACCAGCAGGACAACGGCGCGGCTTATTTCGAGCCCGATGAGTTGTATCCTCTCGGTGGGTTTTGTTGCCAGCATTCCCACGGCGGCAAATACCGCGTCCGGCAGTTTCTCGAATTCCTTGGCGTGCGAAACACGGAGGCCCGCCACAAGGCGACGATCCGCGTAGTTTCCGGCGACCTAAGCCTTGTCGTGGATGCGGCGGAAAAGGAATTAGCTGCGGGCGGGAAGCATTATCAAGCGGGCGGATTGATCGTTTCCGTATCAACCGACCCGATCACCGGCGACCCCGCGATCGTTCCAACCAGCGCGCCCGCGCTGACGCGAGAGCTTTCAGTCGTGGCGACGTGGGAGCGATACGACGGGCGAGCAAAAGACTATGTGCGCACCGACCCGCCAGCGCGCCACGCCAGCGTTCTTTATGACTCGCAGAGGTTCCGATATTTGCCGCCATTGGCGGGGCTAGCGCGTCATCCATACTTCCGCGAGGGCGACGGCGGGCTTGTTACGCAAGCCGGCTATGACAAAGCAGCGCAACGGTTTGGCGTGTTTGATGAGCGGCAGTTTGTAATCCGCGACACGACACGCGAAGGGGCGCGGGAGCAACTCCTCATGCTCGAGGACTTGCTCGCCGAATTTAAGTTCGTGAGCCCAACCGATAAGGCCGCCGCGCTCTCGGCTTTCTTCACCGCCGTTGTGCGCACAACCCTGCCTCTCGCGCCAGGGTTTCACGTGCGCGCGCCAGTATTCGGAAGCGGGAAAACGTATCTTTGCGAACTAATCGGAGCTCTCGCGGGACCCGGTGACAATACCAAAATCAGCTACCCAACGTCATCCGAGGAAGCGACGAAGGCTATGCTCGCCGCATTGCTCCCGGGGCCGTCCGTCATCGAGTTCGACGACATGGTTACAGACTGGATACCTTACGGGACCATCAACCGCATGTTGACGGCGGAACACATCACAGATCGGATTTTAGGTGTAAGCAAGACGGGGACGGTTAGCACACGCACGCTATTCCTTGGCTCTGGGAACAATGTCGGCCCGATCCGGGATTTGCTGCGGCGCGTGCTGACAATTCATATAGACCCGCGCTGCGCTACGCCCGCAACGAAAACATACAAAAGCCTTCCGGTCGATAAAGTGCGCCGGAACCGGGGCGCTTACGTGTCGGCGATCCTGACCATCATTCAAGCATGGCGTAAGGCAGGCTCACCTAAAACCAACGTCGCCAACGTCGCATCTTATGGCGGCGCTTGGGCGGACTACTGCCGACATCCGCTGATATGGCTGGACCAGCCCGACCCCGCCACGGCGCTGTTGGAGCAGATCGCTCACGACCCTGACGCCGATGCGCTTAGCGGCCTACTGATCGAGTGGAACGCCGCTTTTGGCAAAGACCTGACGACCGTGCGCGCGGCGGTCGAGAAGGCGCACGTGAACGACGCGCTGCTCGACGCGATGCGCGAATGCCCGGTGGAGGAGCGCGGCAACATCAATCCCAACAAGTTGGGCTGGTTTTTGCGAAAGAGCGCGAACCGCATCGCGGGCGGATACGAGTTTCAACGGGGCGAGGCTGACGGGCGCATCGCATGGGCTGCGGTTAAGGCCCCCGCTTCGCCGGACGCCGGCCAATGACCGCCGCCCCTGTCAGCGCCGTGTCAGCCGAAGAGGCCCGCGCCTCCGTCGAGCGCTTGCTCGCCGACATGGCCGCCGAGAACGAGCGCCGGCGCGAAGGAAAGGGGCGCTAACCATGAGCACCGACGACCATCAGCTTATCGACCAGCTTCTCGACGTTGTTCCTACCGAGGCGACGCCGGGGAACAGGTTAAAGCGCCTCGACGCCAAGTATAGAGCGCCGGAAAAGCTGTCTAAGCTACAGCCGCGCCACCAATTGATTATCCAATACATGATGCATGGCGTGAGTTCGCCCGTGCGTTGTCGTCAGCTTCGCATCGGCGTTGACCAACCCCTAAGCCTGGTCGAGGCCGCAGACGCCGCAAGGGTGAGGCGTCGCGAGGCCCGGCGCATCGCGCTCGACCCGCTGTTTCGGCAGGCACTTGACCGAGAGCTGAAGGCTTTTCGCGAGTCGAAACACGCCGAGGCGATCCGAACAATCAGCGCAATCATGAGCGATCCAGGAGATGGTTCGGCCGCATCAAAAACCGTTCAATTGAAAGCCTCGACGACCTTGCTTGGCGAGAACGCCAGCGGTGGCGGCGGCACGAAGGTTGAGATCAACCTTGGCGGCGACGGCCAACGTTTGACGGCGGGCATAATCGTGAGGCTGCCGGCCACCGCTAAACGCTGCCCAGGTGAGCCAGAGCCCGAGACGCTGGAGCTTTCCGCCGTCACCGAGCCCGCCCACCACAACGAGTTTGCGCCCGCGCCAGACGGCCTGGAGCGCTTGAAGCGTCGCGTCGAGCAACAGTAACCCCGTCCAAATCCCTCGAGCCCGAAAGGCCCCAACATGAAAGCTAAAACACTCGCAAAAGGCGCGGCGAAGTCAGCCCCGCTGAAGAAGCCCGCTCCCAAAAAGGTGGCCAAGGCCTCCGTCAAGAAAGGCAAGTAAAATGGCACGCGCACCCACGCCGACCCCGGCGAAGAACACGGTCCGCACGTCGAGGCCCGACGCCAGTTTCACGCGCCCCTTCCGTCCCGGCGACAACCCGTCCCGCGCTGACACCAGCAAGGCCGAGACGCCGAGCGTGCGCGCGGAAGGCGACGCCAAGCGAGCGGCCCAGCACCACGAGGAGGCGCGCAGCCGCGCAGCCTTGGCGGCCGAGCTGGCCCGCCAGGGCCGCGAGGAGAACCAATCCGGCCAGATCGGCCGCGACGCAGCGAACCCGCGTGGCGGCGTCGGCGACTACCTCTCGAACGATTGATGTCAGCCGGCTGTAGTTGGGCCGGCCTAGCGCCGTCCAGGGCTTGCGCTTTGGGCGGTGGTTCTTTTTGACGGTGGCGGCAGACACGCCGTCTTACGTCGGACAAATCAGCTTTATCGATTAAAGAGCCGCGCGGCTTGCGCCAGATCGACGGATTGCATGTGTGCATTAATCAAGAAAAATACACCACGGCGAAACGCCGAGAAAGTCGGGTGAAATCGATGGGAGTCCATGCGCCACAAAATTACCAAAAAAATATTTTCTTTAATATAGCGATGGATATAGGGAGGCGTACGGTGCCCTGCACAACATTGAAAAGTATCGGTAACTCATCTATGCGTGTTTTACGCAAGAAGCCGCCAATCCGCGTCATTTTCACGGAGCCATCACTTGATCTCTCCGACTGTATCGTGACAAACTTAAATATGTAAGGAGATTTGCTATTATTAATAGAAGCTGGTCTTCGAAACATAACGGGTGATCCACTTTCTATCCTGATCAAAAAAGCGACAACCCCTATCATCGGCGCTAGTGCCATCAGTATTAGACCAGCGGCAACACGTTCTGCGGTGGGGACGGCTATTTCCTGGACGGAAACCCGCGCGCTCCTAGCCATGCGGCTTGATGCATGGAGAAAACCAAAGGCCACTACTAGCTTGCTAATATCCCCTGGCGTGTCGTTCACATAGCTCCGCCACTCTTCCGCAAACCTCTCGCGCTCCTGCTCTGGAAGTCCTTTAACGGCTTGTTCTATATAACGGTCTGTAAGCTTGGGTAGCCAAGCCTTGATGTCGTCGGCGAGCAGGCGCGAAATCACAGCTATGAAGACTGTCGCAAGGCCGCCCAGCACCATAAGGATTACGCTATCAATCAGGCCCATGCGGCCCTCCCGAGCGCTGGCTCAAGGTCATTAAATGCCGACTTGGCATTTCGCGCTCCAACAAGTGTTATGCGGTAGAAGCGTCTGCGCGGTCGACCGAGCGCCGTGGCACTCTCGGCCTCCCAACGACTTTCCAGCCAACCGGCTTTTTCAAGTCGAAACAAAATTGGGTAAAGCGTGCCGGACGCAAGCTTGGTGGCGCGCCCGATCTCCGCTCCCGAGAGCTCGATGGAATCGGAGGACAATAACGCGCCCAAAACTTTGATGGTCGGCGCGGTGATGCGGGGTTGTTCGAATGCCATGTAGCATGTCTACATAGGGTGATAAAATTTTGCAAGCGAGCAGGCGCTGAAACTTTTGCTCTTCCGGTGTGATCCTCTTTTCCAATTGCGTTTGAGCAATTATCAAGAATTTTGGCATGCATAAATCAAGAATTGTGCTCATCGTTTTTTGAGCCGAAAAATCGGCTGGTTTTGAGAATCCAGCCTGAAATGGTCGCTTCTCAAAACGAGGCTTTTTAGCGCTTCCGGCTATTTGACGACTGCGACAGTCCGAGGCAATGTATACGGCAATCCCATTGGGGTGCTTTTCGCGAATGGCTGGCTCGCTAAGCTTGGCTCAGCAGCAAGAAGATTCTGAACGGGGTTGAGGAGATGACTGAACAGGGGACGGCCAATGCGAAAACTGATGAACAACGTAAGTTAAACATCGATGTAGAACTTCAGATAATGGAGGAAAGGAGAAGGTTTATCTCCAGAATTCTTTCTATGGTGTCGGTTTCCATTGCATTCGGTACAGTAGGTTTCGCCGTTTTTGGTTTTTATAGAGCGGGTGTCGAACGGCTCGGAGCTGACAACAGTAGGTCTATGGCAGAGATAAATTTGCAGATCACAAAGAAAATCGTGGCACTAGAAGATGAAATATCTCACACCAACGATAGTTTGAAAGAGTTTACTAAAATACCCGAAGAGAACAAGGTTGCGGTGAAACTTCAACAAATTGAAAAAAGCATCACAGAAATTCAGAGTCGTGAAGCGAACTTAGAAAAGGCGATACTTGCTAATCCGCAAAAGGCTCTAGAAATACCACTACTACAGCGAGACATAGAGAATTTAAGAACAACACAGCAGAGTAATATTCAGACAATCAAAGATGGCGTCGATAGAATTTATGATCTTGCAAAATGGCTTCTTGGGGCAATGGCAGTCAGCATCATTACACTCGGGATAGGGAACTTCCTCAAGGAAAAATAGGTCCGTGCAAAACTCAATATTTATGCTCAAACACCAGCTCTTTGATTCAAAACCCCTTTCCGTGTGCAAAAATGACGTGCGCTAAGTGAGGCATGATTTGCGGCTTTGCGGCCCGAGCGCGGATGTAGCGAGGGGCCGTTTTTGCGTTCATCCCCTTCGGGCGTGAAGCGTCGCCCCTCAGCTTTAAGCTATTTCGCCGGCGCTACGTTTAGACGAGGATCATTCCTTGGGTCGACGTAATCGATGTCCCAAGGCCCTGTCGCATTGATCTGAACTACCGACTCTTCGTCGACGAAGACGTAATGGACGACGCCGGGCGGCATCGACGAGAAGCTGCCGGCCGGCAAGGATTCGACGGTGGCGCGATCCGCCGCCGGCCCCATGCCTAAGCTGAACTTGCCCGAGATGACGGTGATGACCTCGGGTTTGGAATGCGTATGCGGAGGGATGCGATAGCCTTTCGGCGCTTTGATCCGAAGCGCGAACATGCCCTCCTTCGCCGGGTCGCCATATAGCACCGCAGCTTCTGCTCCTGCTGGCAAGGAGGGGGGTACCGGTCCCCATTTGATGTCCTGCGGCAGGAAAACCTTGTGCGTGTCTATCATTTCGGCCACAGCCGCCGAGCCAAAAGCGATAGCGACGCCGGCAATGAGAGCAAATAATGTGCGTTTCATGAGGTCCTCCTGTGAAGCAGTCTGATGGAGCAAGAATGTCTTTCTGGCGCGGGTTCTTCGGCCGAACCAAACTTGACTTGCCCCAAAGCGCCGGACCGCTTCNNATGTAGGGCGCGCGCGGCTGAGCGGGCCATGAAGACGACTTTTTGATCCTGCTTCCTCGCGCAGGGAAGCCCGTCAGAGAATATTCGCCCGCTCGGGCTGCACGCCGACCCCGCGATGACTCTAGCCAACATGCCCACCCTTGGCGTCGGCGCGATCACCGCACCCCAATTCCGCCGCCCTATGCTCGCGCCAGTTTGGCGACGCGTCGACGCGCTGGAGCCGCACTCCGAGCAGATGGAACGGCCTGAGCGCGGATGTAGCGACGGGCCGTCCCCTGTGCTCAGGTTCGACAAAATAGGAGAATCACGTTAGCTGCTTAGGCGCTTAGCTTACCTGCGCATTGGCTAGCCCTGGCCTAAAAAGGCAGATCATGACGGATCAGGATTTAATAATCGGACTTGGGCGAGCGACGGTCTTCCTTCTCTCCGAGTTGTTAGAACAGAACGCGATTAATCGGGAAAGGGCTATTAGAAACTTTAGTAATTATTGTGAAAGCCAAGGACATGAAAAGCACGAGCAAGCAACGAAGTTCTTTTTGGAGCAAATGATTGCTCTAATGAAGAGCGACCCGTCGAGACCTCCTCCAGCCCCCGTAATTCCATTTCATGGCGGCAAATAGAGATGCTTTTGGCGATACCAGAGACGTCCATCTTCTGCGCAAGATTTGAGAAAAACTTTTCGTCTCTAGCATTCATTGCTATAGCCCCCTTGATTTGATCGTATTGGCGCGCTCCCGGCGCGCTAGGAACTCGCCTGACACGACTCAGCCGCCAGCCTTGCGCGGCGCTTGGCCTGATAGGGTGTATTATACTCCCGCGCCTTCGCCTCGCGCTGGGCCTCCCGATCTAAGCGGATTGCCAGCGCGACAGCGGCCTCGATAGCACGGGCTTTCTTCGCGGCATAAGACCGAGCCTGTCGCGCCGCTTCGACTTCGGGATGAGCGAGCCGGCAGCGACGGGCCTTGGCGTGGAAGCGCGGAAGATCAGCGTCGCGCCTGGCCTTTTCCGCAGCGCGGCGGCGCGTCACGGCAGCCTCATGACAGGCGAGCTTGATAGCCGCCTGTGCGCGTTTCGCCACTTTGCTCCGGGCAGCGCGGGCGGCCGCGATAGCATCGCGCGGGGCAGCATCGCGGGCGGCGATTGCCAGGGCGACGTGGGGCGAGAGGCGAGAGCGCCGCTCCGCGATGGTAGGACGCTTCGCCATCGCAGGGCCTATTCCAGCGGCAAGACGGCGACGAAGGCCGTGAATTGGAGGCTCTTCGAGGTCGCGCCGAGCACTTCGACATACAGCGCGATAAACTCGTTCATCACGTCGTTCTGTTCCGTGCAGAACAGGAGTTCACGCCGACCAGGGACGGTTGTATTACCCGCCGGCGCGCTACCGGCACCGCCCAGGAGCACGGCTTCGCTGGCTGCAACCCCCAGGCCGCCGAGGCCGCCGAGGATCGCGGTTCCGAGGCCGATTTCTATGCAACCCAAGCTGACGGGCGCGAGCATATTTGCGGAACTTGAGCCTAGGATGTGGATGCGGTATCGGCCATCGGTCACGACCGAGATCGCGGCAATGTCGACCACAAGGGCCGCGTCAATCCGGGATTCTGAACCGACGATGCCCTGGTCTAAGCGATCGCTCGCGCCGCCGAGGTCGAGGATTTTGTTGGACCCGCCAACCTGCCCGAAGCCGGAGGCCGTGACCGCCGCCCCGCCGTCGTGAAGTTGCATGAACTTGTCAAAACTGTAGGTTCGCATACCCATCGAAAGCGTCCTTGTGTCAGAGATTTAGGCGGTGGTGACCTTCACGCGGCGCGCGGGGGAAAGTCGTCGTAATTGTCGGCTAGCGGGGGCCGAGGCGCGTTGAAAGGCTGACCCTGGGCCACCTTGCGGCCCGGGCCGCGATGGATGCTCGCCGGCTCGTTGGCGACGGGAGCCGGGCGCGACTCGACAACCGTAAGGGCAGGGGCGGGGCCGCGAGCGACGGCATGGCCTACGCGATTGCGGTCGATCATGTTGGGCATGTCAGGATTTCCCTTCGGCTTCGAGGCGGCGTTTGGCGAGCAAAAAAACCCGCAAGTCCATCGGCGAGAGCGGCCCGCCGTGAAGGTGGCTCGGAGGCGGCGGCGAGCGTGGCGTTGCAGCCTCGACGGCGGCCCGTTGAGCGGCCAATTGCGCGACCCGGCGATCGCAGTAAGACGGCTGACGCGGCGGCGTGGCAGGAGGCTGGCTCATTTCCAGTCTCCAAGGTGCCTATCGTGCAAGCCCGGTTCGCGCTTGGGATGGCTCGTCGGCGAGAAACGGTCGCTCCAGGGCGCATGGCTGGGCGACTGAACGACGCACAACTCAGCCCCGGCCGCGCGGCAAAGGTCGCGCAATTTGCCGATGCGCGGATCGTCGGCCAATTCCTTGATCGAGGCGTAGTCGGCGGCCGTCAAGCCAGCCTTCTGAACGAGCGTCTCGATTTTCATGCCGGTTTCGTCGGCAAGATGGTTAACCACCGCGAGAACGTCGCTAATGCTCAGCACTTCCGCATATTTTCGCGCTATTGCCATCGTTTTTGACCTTGTTTCAAAGGTTAGTTTTAGGTCTAGAGTCGAACGACTCTAGACTGATTTGGGGCGGTTTGCAACGCAATGCTTGGCGGGTTGCAGTGTAAAATTACACATATATTTGTGGATGGTGGACAATAAACTTAGACTGATTGTTCGATGCTGACAGGGTGTTGTGGAGGCTGACAGGAATACTGACAGGGATGGATTTTCTGGAGAAAAAAATTAGACGGGGGTTAAATAAATACGGATGGTTTTACGCGCGCTTCAACGAGGAAGTCATTGATATCGTTGGCGTTTTTCCCCCTCCCCACCCCTTCGCGGCCGGATTTCCCACGGATCGACCCCCACGAGGTTGCACGCGAAAACGCAACCGGCGGGCGGTGGGCCGGCGCTGCAATCTCAAAGGGAGGGTCGCGGCATCACGCCATCAGGCCGCTAGAAGCGCCAGCGCGGGCTGTGTAGCCGGTTCGTCAGCTAGAGCGGGGATGGTGGCGGGCGCTATCTGGAGCGCAGCGGGCGGGGCCTTTGCGGCCTGCGGACGTTTTGCGGCCTGCGGACGCTTTGCCGTGTGGAGGATGGCCGCGATCGCCTTTGGAAGGGGCTCGCCGGACTCGATAAGCGCGATCTTGAGCCCAAGGCTTGTGAGCAGCGTCGGGAGGGATATGGGGCCTAGGCGTCTGGTCCCGCACTCGATCTTGCTGGTATGGCCATCAGCCAGCCCGGCCGCCGCGTCCAGATCGAGGCTCGCAATCCCGAGGGCGTAGCGGCGTTCAGCCAGCAGCGCGACAAGTTCGGAGAGCGTGACGGCGAAACCGATCACCTGCATTGCGATAGCCCTCGTCACATATGTGCATGTATTTATATTATTCGATTTGCAGGCCAGGATCAAGATCGCATTGATAGGACAGCAGCCGCGAGGAGTGCTCAAGCCGTTGTGTTATAAGCATATCAGATCGCGCGGCGCTAAATGTGCCAACAAAGTTGCCTACAATGCCCGCCCGTGACCGCAGTTCAGGCTGGAGCGGCGACCGAGCCGAGCGGCCGCGAACATCACTCACGTTTCACCGGTTTCACCGGTTTCTCCGGTTCTCGGAAGTCTGGAGTGGAAACTGTCACGCGCTCGTGCAAGTTTTTTCGCCGAGCTGCGGGGCGCGAGCGGTAGTTGCATTCCATATATATACAACCTCAGTTACCCCAGTGAGAGCTGGGGGAACGATACCGGAAACCGGTGGAATATTTGCGCCGATCGCCCGCGTTCACTGGCCACCACCTTCCCCGCCAATTCCGCCCTCAAACCTCCCAATCCGACCATCCACCAAATCAGCATGCCACCCTGACTGACAGCCGCAACCATTCATCGGTGCTCGTCCACCGTTGATTATGTCAGCCGTCAGCCTCGCGCCTGATCGTTCGTTAAACAGGACAAACCGTTCGTTATTCCGAACACCCCTCGCGCGCGTAGCATACCGTGGCAATATCAATATGTTGCAGAACCGCCGCCAGCTGGTCTCAGCCACCCGGCGATGTAGGCATATTTGTTGGCATAATTATTTCCGCTGACACCAAAACAGCCTATGAAACCAACCGCTTAACCCGCCATAAAACGCTGATGCGCGATCAATTGCGCGCACTCGAAGCGTTGGGGCTGCCCGCCGCGGCGCTGCACTCGGGCGAGGACGATTTCGAGATCGCGAACGCCTATGAGGGCGTCGCCTCCGGCCGCGTAAAACTGCTTTACGTGGCGCCGGAAGGGCTGGCGCGGGAAGGAACGCTCGACCTCCTGCGCAAGGCGCGCATCGCCTTGCTCGCCGTCGACGAGGCTCATTGCATATCCTATTGGGGTCACGATTTTCGGCCCGAGTACGGTCGGCTTGGCGAATTGGCGCGGAGCCTTGGAGGCCCGCCAATATTGGCCGTGACCGCCAGCGCCGGCCCGCGTACGCGTGACGACATCGCGGCGCTTTTGTTCCCGCATCCGCCGGAAGTGTTTTTGCGCTCCTTCGCCCGCGAAAATCTCGCGCTGGCCTTTCGCGAGCGTCGCGATGGCTTGCGTCAACTCGCCGATTTCGTGGAGCGCCACGCCGGATCGAGCGGAATCGTTTATTGCAACTCTCGCCGCAAGGCGGATGTGCTCGCGCGCGATCTTCGCGGCTTCGGTTTCGACGCGCTGCCCTATCACGCGGGGCAGGGTGGCGAGGAGCGCTCGGCGCATCAGGACGCGTTTTTCGCGCGCGAGGGCGTCGTCATGGTGGCGACCATCGCCTTCGGCATGGGCGTCGACAAGCCGAACGTGCGCTTCGTCGCCCACGCCGATCCGCCCGATTCGGTCGAGGGTTATTATCAGGAGATCGGCCGCGCCGGGCGCGACGGCCTCGCGGCGAACACACTGCTGCTGTTCGACCAGCGCGAACTGGCTCGGCGCTGGCGGCCGCCCGCCGCGCTCGCCAACGATCCGGTCGCCCTGGCCGAATCCTCGCGCCGGAGGGCGATGGCGCGGCTTTGCGTCGCGCCGGGTTGCCGCTCGAAGGCTTTGCTCGCGGAGTTTGGCGAAACGGGCGCCGCCTGCGGAAACTGCGACCATTGCCGCGGAGCCTTCGCCGCGCCGCGCCGCGCCAAGGCTTTTTCAATGGGCCTGCAGGCCGCCGCGCTGAGCTGGATGACGGGTCTTTGGGACGACGTCGGCGTTTTGGAAGATCTCGGACCAGAGGAAGCGCCGCCGGCCGCGGTGGAGGAGTTGTCCCTATCGCCCGAAACCCGCGTCCCCGCGCTGACGGTGACGCAGGAGCGTCTGCTGCGCGAACTTTTCGCGTCGCGGCTGGCGCTGGCGCGCGCGCGGGGGGCGCCGCCGCGACGGATCGCCAGCGACGACGCGCTGACCGCGCTCGCCCGCGGCTTTTCCAGCGACGCCGCGCTAAAAGGGGTCGACCCGCGAGATGCGCAAGTTTTCTTGGCGCTTCTGGCGCGATCGCGGCAAAACTAGTCAGCCGATTCGCGCCAGTCCCGGCGCCGCTCTTGCTGGACCCTCACCTTGATGAAAGCCGACGCTCCCCTCGAAAAAGCCGAACTGTTCCGCGTCATGGCGGGCCTGTGCCTCGCCATGCTGCTGTCGGCGCTGGACCAGACCATCGTCGTCACCGCGCTGCCGACGATTGGCGTTGAACTGGGCGATCTGAAGGCGTCGCCCTGGATTGTCACCGCCTATCTCGTCGCGGCGACCATCGTCACGCCGCTTTACGGCAAGCTCGCCGACATCCATGGCGGGCGGATAATGCTGATGGTCGGCATCGCCATATTTATCGTCGGCTCCGCCGCCTGCGCGCTCGCGCCCAACATGATTCTGCTGGCCGGCGCCCGCGCGCTGCAGGGGATGGGCGGCGGCGGGCTGATCTCGCTGGCGCAGACGATCATCGCCGATCTCGTCAGCCCGCGCGAACGCGGGCGCTACCAGACCTATTTCGCCGCGGTCTTCGTCACCTCCAGCGTCGCCGGCCCCCTGCTCGGCGGACTGTTCGCGCATTATCTGCATTGGTCGCTGATTTTCTGGATCAATCTGCCGCTCGGGCTGCTCGCCTTTTTCTTCGCCAACACCGCGCTGAAGCGTCTGCCGAGCCGGCGTCATCAGCATAAGTTGGATTATCTCGGCGCGGGACTGCTGGCGCTCGCCTCCGGTCTTTTGGCGCTGGCCTTCAGCCAGCGAGGCGCGCCGCTTGCGTCGATCCTCGGTCCGCTGGCGCTCTCGTCGCTATTTTGGGCGTTGTTCGCCTGGCGGCTGCGGAGCGCCGAGGAGCCGTTCATTCCGCTCAGCGTCCTAAGCGACGCGGTGGCGCGCAACGCGGCGCTCTCCGGCGCCTTCGGACTCGGCGCCTTTGTCGGCCTTTCCGTGGTCATGCCGGTCTATTTCGAGGGACGCCTGGGGCTTTCCGCCGACGGCTCGGGCCTGGCCTTGATCCCGATGATGGTGGGCACGGTGGCGGGCGCCACGCTGTCGGGGCGGTCGATGGGGCATCTTGCCCATTACAAGACGCCCGCGATGATCGGGCTCGTCTTCGCCGGCGCGGCGGCGTTGATTCTGGCGTGGCGCCTCGTCGACCTTTCACTGTGGTCGCTCATCGCGCTGTTGACGCTCGCGAGTTTTGGAGTCGGCACGATGCTGCCGATCAGCACGGTCTGCGTGCAGAACTCGGTCGAGATTCGCAATCTCGGCTCCGCCACGGCGGTCATGCAATTTGTCCGGCAAATCGGCTGCGCGCTGATCGTGGCGCTGCTCGGCGCGCTGGTGATGGGCGATGACGCGAGTTTAGACGCCGCCAGGAACATCGGCGGCGCGACTTTAGGCGGCGCTGCCAGAAACATAGGCGGCGCAACCTTGGACAGCGCCGCTCGAAACATCGGCGGCGCGGCGGCGCTCGAAGGGCTCGGGGCTTCTTTCCACCTGGTGTTTATCGTAATCGCGATATGTCTGGGCGCTTCGCTGCTGTTCCTCGTCCGCATGGAGGAGAAGCCGCTGCGCGAGACGCCGGCGGCGCCAAGGCCCGCGCGGCCCTGACGACGAGACCGCGAAGGTGATATGCGCGCTCAACCGAGACGGGCGACCAGAATCCAGGCGGCGCAAAAGACCAGCGTCACGATGAGCAGAGCCGTGAAAACCATTGCGATCGCTGGAGCGGAATGTCGGTCTAATTTCATGACGCCCCCTATCCGGCGAGGAAACTCCAAGGCGGAACCGTCGCCAAATTGACGCGCTTTCCTCACGCGAACCCGCGCCCGCTTCGCGCGAAAACGCTCTACTGTCCCGCGCCAAAAAATATCACTCGCGAAAGGTTCGTGTAGTCCGCCTCGACGGCCATCA
>PLZT01000374.1 GCA_003152255.1 Methylocystaceae bacterium
GAGGCTGGCGAGAGGCGGGAAGCGGTCGGGCGGATCCGATAGGCGCGAAATCAGCGAGTCGCCTTCGCGGTTATGCTGATTGGTCTTGGCGTTCCATAGATGCACGCCGAAAACGCGCTCGTCGTTCAGATAGGGCGCCACCTCGCCGATGGGTCGATCGAAGCGATCCGTCTCGGTCCAATCGATCGAATTGAAGAACATGGGACTGAAGACCCATTTGCGGAGGTCGGCGCCGTCGACCGAGGCCACATAGTCCGACAACAGCTTGGGTCCGACATCCCCGAATTTCCCCTCGCGCGGCCGGAGGAAGAAATCGATCGCGGCCTCATAGAGCGTTCTTATGTGGCGGCTGAACTGCTTGGCGTAAATGACATTGCCACAGACAAAATGCTCATTCGCCGCGCCAGCGCGCCATTGCAGATTGAAGAAGTAGTCGCCACGGAAAGGGAAAGGCCGCAGTAGGACGACGTCGGTGTCCATCCAGAGGCCGCCGTGCTCATAGAGCACCGCGTAGCGGAAAATATCGCTGAAATATCTGATTTCGGAGCGGGAGAGAATCCGCTCGAACAGGCCTCGAGGCACGACCTCTTCGGCAGGCGCGATCTGAACCCCGCGTGATCCTAAAAACTCCAGCTTCCGCGGCGAATAGGTCCATACTTTGACCGGGTGACCCGCCGCCAACATTGATGTCGTCGCGGCAATCAGGCTCTGATGATTCGCGCCCTCGGAAAGCACTTCATAGAAGCAATGGATTTGCGGCAGGGTCGAGATGTCGCTAGGGGTCAAGAAGGACGTGATCGGCGCGTCGAACTCATAGGACAGTCGCCGCCTGTCCTCCACGGAGTCGGCTTCCCGAAGGAACGGCGCGAAGTTCAAGAATTTCTCGGCCGTGTCTGCTCCTGTCGACCAAGCGTTTTGATCGCGGCCCATCGTAGCCGGAACGACCCCTTGCGCGGCGCTTCTTCGCTTCAGCCCAGCCACGACTTCTTTTAGCCAATCGGATTGCGCGGCGCCACGTTTCTCCAGCGCGCCCGACAATAGAAGTTCGACGGGCAGCAGCGCGCCCCGTAATTCACCGGCATCGACTGTCGCCAGCCAACTCTCCGCGCCGCCGATGCCATAGGAGATCACGAGTCGATCGTTGTCCGAACTCCACGCCAAGCCAGCGGCGCGCTCAGCGCATTTCTTCTCGAAGTAGAACGGCCGACTGACGGCGCGCAGTGCGCCTGTCTCGTCGAACCAAACGAATCTGTGCCGAAAAAACTCCGCAGGCTGAAAATGCATTTCCTGGATGATCGCCAACGAGCCGCCGTCGAACGGGATAGCTTGAGCCCCGCCCTTGAAGGGTTCGGCCCAGATCGAGGGAATCGTTTCCGACGCCAAGCTCCCGTTCTCGTCCAATATGCGCGTGGGGTCGCAGGAGTAGATGAATTTGAGCCGATCTCCCTCGACCAGCGGCATCCAGTTCGCCGGCGAGCCTTTCGGCGACTCGAACTCGATTGGGCGCCAGTCGCGCAACCGAAAGGATCCGGTTCCGTCGTCTTCGATGCGCGCGAGAATCTGATCGCCCAATGCTTGAGGGAACGCTTCGCGGGCGATCGCGCCGCACCACAAGCTGTCTTTCCAACAAAATAGCCGCAAGTCCTCCAAGAGGAGCGAGACGCCGTCTTGCTGATCGGCCGCTCGTTCCGGGAGCAAGATCTGCGCGCACGACCGCGTGCGCAAAGCTTCGTCCAAGCGCAGCAGAAAGTTGCGCATTTGGACCGGCTCGCCGTTCGCCGTCTCGTATGTCGAACCGTCTTCGGATATCCTGTAGTTGATGGCCCGCTGACAAACGAAGATGTCCTCCCCGCACCGTGCAACGGATGGGTTCAGCAACTTGAAGCCTTCGGGCGGCGTGAACTCCAACTGGCGTGTCGCGAAGGACGGAAGCAGCTGATTTATGGGCTGGACGTAATATTGAAGATTGGAAAATGCGAGTTCGCGCGTGCCCGCGGGAATGTCTCGGTTGAGCGCGAGCCATTCGCAAGCCGCGAATCCTCGGTCTTTCCGATCCGCATCGCGCGCGTAATTGGCCGAAATCGAGAATTCCTCGCGCAAACCGTATCTGTAAATCCATTCCTCGACGAACAGTATGTCATCCTTCGGAATAGCGATCTCCATGCCGCGCTCGGAAAACAGCGTGCTGACGTCGTTCCAACCCTTTATCCTGTAATGATGCGCAAGATCGTACAATGGCTCCGCGCGTTGCGGCCTCAGATTGAAAGCGGCCAGCGCCGCCTGCCGAAAACCGCTCTCGTCTCCTAAATCGCGCAGGCAGAGCGCCAGTTGGCGGCGGGCGACCCAAACCTCTTCGTCCCAGCCGCCCATGTCGGCGCGCTGGGCGTAAGCGTCGGCCGCTTCCTGCTTGCGGCCGGCGTCCCGGTAGGATTGCGCGAGATAGAAGTGATATCTGACGTTGCCTGGATCAAGCTTCAGCGCCTCCTTCAGCAGGCGAATGTCCCGCTCAAACTTGTCCACGCGATTCGCGCCGGTGGCGTGATCCTTGTACCAAAGCCCCGTCAACCGGGTCACTCCGCCGGGCACATCCAAATATTCGTGCGTGACGCCGTGATACCATGCCCCTACATCCCGACGGGCGAGACGGGCGTTCCAATAGACGAGCCCGGAGCCGGCGCGTTGCATCAGCTGATAGCCGGGGCCCTCCAACTTGGCGCGAAAGCCGAGGTCTTCCACCACCAATTCCATGTCGGCGTCGGCGAGCAGCAAATAATCGAACTCCAGTTCGCTGTCATACGCGCGCCGAAGCGCGTCATTGCGCGCTTGCTCGAAGTTGACGAATGGAAAGCTGTGCAGTTCTCCCGGCAGGCCGCGCTTAGCGAAGAAAGCCCGGATGAAATCCTGCGTGCCGTCGGTGGAGCCCGTATCCCCTATCACCCAGCAATCAATGTGATCGGCGACCGACGAGAGGCACCGTTCCAAATTGACCATCTCATTCTTGACGATCATCGACAAACAGAGTTTTTTCATATCCTTGAACTTCTCTTGTATGTGCACACAAGCCTAAACGGCTGGCCAGCGGACGACGGAGACTCTTGGCGGAGACGTCGGCGACCGTGCCAATGTTTTTAGCCGCTCTGGAACATGTGAAACCTAACTAGTCAAGCGCGCCAGCGCCGTTTAAGGATGGATCGCGGCGGCTCACGGCCATGGGCCTTTGTTGGCTTCGTATGATTCATTGGCGCGCGCGATTTCGACCTCGCGCGTCGTTGGCGACCAGCCGCCGCCCACCGCTTGGTACAGCGAGACAGCCGCTTGGAGATAAGCGAAGCGCGCCTGCACCAGAAGATCCTGATTCTGGAAATAGGCTGTTTCCACCGTCGCGAGCGTCACGATGTCGATCGTCCCTTCGGCCAGCCGGGCTGCCGCCGCCAGATAGGCGCGCCGCGCCGAGTCGGTGGCCAGCGTCTCCGAACGCAGACCGCGCTCTGTTTCCCTTACCGCAATCAGAGAGTTCTCCACATCCGAAAGAGCTGTGAGGATCTGCTTATGGTAGAGGGCGGAGAGTTCCGAATAGCTCCCTTTCTGCGACTCGTATTGGCCCTGCAACTGATATCCGTCGAACAACGGCTGAGCGACGTTGGCGGCCAATTGCCATGCGATCGCCTGGGGACTAAGAAGATTCCTGAACACGACGCTTTCCACGCCGTACTGGCCCGTCAGGGTGAACGACGGGAAAAAGGCGGCGCGCGCCTGCAAGACCGAGAACTCCTGCGAGGCCAGCTTGGCCTCCGCCTCGGCGACATCGGGCCGGCGTAGCAGCACCTCGGAAGGCAAGCCCGGCGGAAGGCGCGGGAAACGAAGCTCCGTCAAAGCGCCGCCCTTTATGTTGATGCTTTCCGGCGCCCGGCCCCGAATTACGGCCAATATGTTTTTCGTTTGCTCCAGATCCCGCACGAGCGTCGGGATGGTGGCGCGTTGCTGCTCCAGAATCGTTTCTTGTTGAGCGGCATCCAACACCGTCGCCGTGCCGAGGTTGAACCGCGCCTTGATGGCGTCGTACACTTTGGAAGCCAGAACGACGTTCTGATTGGCGATGCGCAACCGATCCTGGTCCGCCAGCACCTGAAGATAAGCGTTCACGACCGAGGCGACCGTCGAAATCTGTACGGTGTCGCGGTCGAACCTGCTGGCGTTGGCGAGCAGCCGCGCGNNCCAGAAGTCGATCTCATAGCTGGCGTTCAGCCCGAGTTGGTACAGATTGCTTCGGGTCGTGGAACCGCTTGCGCTGGACGTGACCGCCGACGCGGTCGCCGACCCGCCGGCCGTGTTCACGCTGACCGTCCCGGGGGGCGTTTGGGAGCGTTGCGCGGAGCCGCCGAAGGAGACATTCGGCCACAGCGCGGCGCTAGACACGCGCGCCTGCGCATCCGCCTCCGTAATACGCGCGACCGCCGCCGCTATGTCTAAGTTGTCCTGCAGCGCGCCGGCGACGAGTTGTTTCATCTCCTCGGAACCGAACAGCGCGGCAAAGTCAGCGCCCGACGGAACGGGCGGAGCTGACCTCGGCTTAGCCTCGACGAATCTCTGGGGCGGAGGAACGCTTGGGTCCGGCTTCGACCACTCAAGATCGCAACCGCCCTCCCCGACGCAAAGGAGAAAAGCTAGAAAAATCGTTTTCTTGCGGTGCATCAGATCGAGCGACACAACTATCCTTTCCTTCTTACGCGCAACCCCGCGCAAGAACGCGCACAACCGCGCAACTGATCAACCTCTATGTTAAAACGTCTTCGCGGATCGTCTGTTCGCCTCGCTTCAAGCCGCGGTTCAACTTCATAATCCTGCGCGGCGACGCGCGTCGGTGTGTAATTGATAACCGCGAAATGCTCAAAAAACATGAAGATTCTTCCCAAGTTAAGGGGCACTTCGCCCCGCGAGCGGAAACTCGGCGGTAATATCGTATTCCGCCTCCGCGACACCTTGAGCCATCGCGCGCTCCAACCATTCAAGTCCTTCCGCTTTATTCGACGTCCCACCCTCGCCGGCGATAAGATAGCGGCCCAACATGAGCTGAGCCTGCCCGTGTCCAAGCTCGGCAGCCGCGTGAAACCACCGTCTGGCGGCCGTCCTATCCTTCGGCACGCCATGACTGCCGCTATAGAGCGCTCCGAGCGCGAACATCGCGCCGCTATGACCGCGCGCCGCCGCCCTTTCGAACAGCTCAAGCGCTGTCGAAACGTCTGCTGGCCCTCCGCGTCCCTTCACCATCATTTCGGCGAGGGAGACCTGCGCATCCGGCATTCCGGCGTCGGCGGCTTTCGAGAGCCAGGCGCGCGCCTCGACGAGGTCGGTCGCCATGCCGCGCCCATCGGCGAGCATGAGCCCGTAAGCGTATTGGGCTTCCACCACTCCCTCGGCGGCGCGGCGCAGCCACAATGCCGCCCCGCGATCGTCTCGATCCAAACCGACGCCCTTCGCTAGGCATACGCCGAGGTTGAAGGCCGCGACGACGTCGCCAGAGGCGGCCGCCGCCTTGAACCACTCGGCTACGNNCGGCTACGGCCTTTGCGTCTTCCGTCTCGCCGCCGCCTTCCAAAATGAGGTTCGCGAGATCGACCTGAGAGGCTTGATCGCCAGCCTCGGCGGAAATGCGCAGCCATTTGGCCGCCTCTTCGTCGTCTTGCGCGACGCCGGCCCCAACAAGGTACAGCGATCCGAGAGCTCTGGCGGCGGCTTTGTGTCCAGCCTCGGCGGCGTGAATAAACCAGCGCGCGGCATCGGCATAATTCGGGGGCGACCGGCCACCCCCGAGGCAAAGATTGGCGACCATGAACGCCGCCTCGATATTGCCGCCCAACGCGGCGCGCCGCAGCCATGTTTCTGCAGTGACCTTGTCCTGAGGGACTTGCCGGCCTTCCAGGAGGAGGACGCCCAACCGAAACTGAGCGGCGCAATTCCCTTTTTCCGCGGCGCGTTGGTAAAACTCCAGCGCACCCGCGGCGTCGCACGGGCCCCCCGACCCGCGCTCGGTGAGCGCTCCGAGCACATAGAGGGCTGTTGGCAGCCCAGCGTCGGCTGCGGCCTTCAGATGCATTCGTATGAGCCGCCAGTCGTAGTCGGCCGTCGCGCCCGGCATCAGCGCCAGCGCGTAACCCAAATTTCCTTCGGGACAGCCCGACTCCGCCGAGGCGCGATACCATCGCCGCGCGTCGTCCAGATCGCGCATGGGCTCCGGACCGTTCGTCAAAACATAGCCCAATAGCGCTTGGCCTTTTCCGCATCCCGCTCGCGCCGCCCGCTGCGCCCAAACAAATGCAGTTTCAAAGTCCGATTCGGCCGTCGCCTCTGCCTCGACAAACAGTTCCGTGGGCCTATCGCCCGTCGAGGTTGCGCCGCCCGGCGCCTTGATCAGTCCATTGAGGCACAGGGCGGCGAGCAGGGATTGAGCTTCAACGACCCCATGCGACGCGGCCCGTTGCAGCCACCGCGCGCCCTCCGCGCGACTGGGAGGCACGCCCGCCCCCTCGAGATAGGATCGCGCGACCTGATACTCCCCCTCGGGGATGCCGGCCCTCGCGGAGACCGCGAGCAAAGGGAAGGATTCGACAAATCTTCCAGCCTTGTTGAGTTTGATGCCCCGACGCAAAGCGGCCTTCGGGGAGACCAAACTTAGCAGTCGATCATAAATAGCCATTGTGCCAGGGTCCGATCATCGCCGTCACGCCGCGCCGCATCGAGCTTAGGGCTCGCGCATTCCCTCCTGGGAGATAGGCAGCACGGAACCAAGAAGATATAGGAGCACCGTCCGCTTGCCCACCTTGATGTCGGCGGAGACGGGCATGCCGGGTATGATATGGAAATCTGCCGGAACATCGTGAAGACCAACGCGCTCGATAGTGATGCGGGCACGGTAGAACGGCTCCGAGGCCGAACCTGGCAGAGGAGCCGTCCCGGTCGGATTTCGCGCCTCGGTTTGCGCCGTGAAACTGTCGGGGCTCACGACTTCCACAACCCCTTCCGCCACGCCAAATTGAGAAAATGGGAAGGTGTCGAATTTGATGATCACTGGATCGCGGACGTGAACGTGGCCGCTATCCCGGCCGGCGATGTTCGCCTCGATCTCAAGCTTGGCGCTTGAGGGAACGAGGGTGATGAAGTGCTCTCCGGACTGAAGCACGGCGCCGACGGAAACCTTTTCGAGAGACTGCACGACCGCATCCAAGTCGCTTCTAAGTTCGGTCAACTCGCCGCGGCGGTTGGCCTTGTTGAGCTCCTCCCGCCCATTGCTCGCCCTGCCTCTGGCTTCGGACAATTTCTGAGATATGTCCGCTTGCCAGCCTCGCACGAAAGAATCCCGTTCGTCACTAAGAGCCTCCCGTTCGAGCCTCGCCCCGTCCGCGGTCTGCTGCGCACTGGTTAGCGAACGCTCCATTTCCGCGCGGTTGTCCGTCGCCATCCAAGTTTCCATGCGGCTCCCGTATTTCATCGCCTCAAGCTTCTTGCGCACCTGTTCAATATTCTGTGCGACGCCGAGCCGCTGCCGATAGCCCTTGGAATCCGCTTCGGAGCGCAGAATGACCGCCGCCGCCTCGGCCAGTCGATGCTGATAATTCTCGAGCTTCGCCTCGTACCCCGCCTTGCGCTGATTGTAGAGCGCGACCTGAAGTATCCATCGAGGGTCGGTTCCGGCGTAAGTGAACGGCTTGTTTTCCATTTCCGCTTCAAGACGCGCCACCTCGGCCTCGCTGCTGGACACCTGGGCGGAAAGCGCCGCTGAATCCGCGGTGGTAAATGTGGGATCGAGACGCGCGAGCAGTTGGCCCGCCTTCACCTCCTGGCCCTCGCGCACGTCGATTGAACGCACAATGGCGGTTTCGAGCGGCTGCACCAGAATCGTCGACGATTGCGAAACAACGACGCCACGCGTGCTCACGACTTGATCGACCGGAATCACGGCCATGGCCAGCACCATCGTCAAGACCAGGCTCGCGATTATCCAGACTATTCCGCGCGCCAGAGGCGGAGCTTCCGCGTTGATGATCGCGGTCGACGGCCATTGAAACTCCAAAATGACCGGCAGCATCGGGTCGTTCGGCTCGGACTGACGCCTAACGACGGCCAGCATTTTCGAAGCGGATTTTCTCATCGCGAATTCACCCTAATTACGGCGGCGCAAAGCGCCTCGACGACTGCGGCGCCGGGCGGCCAACTAATCTCCGGGAGCCGCGATTGGAGCAACGCTCAAATGACGGCCCGCATGACCCTTCTCAAGGTGCCGGTTCTGCTGCGTCCAAAGTTGCCGATAGATGGAGCAACGTTCGAGCAGCGCGTCATGCGGCCCGATATCCACGATTTTGCCCTCATCCATCACGAGAATCTGGTCGCAGTTTGTCAGCGATGAAAGGCGATGCGTGACGATGATCATCGTCCGATCCTGCGCGATCCGCTCTAGGTTGTCGTTGACCGCCGCCTCGCTTTCAGGGTCGAGCGCGCTGGTCGCCTCATCCAGAATGAGTATTCTTGGATCGTGAATCAGGGCGCGCGCAATGGCGAGGCGTTGGCACTGTCCCCCGGACAAGTTTGGCGACCCCTCTTCGATATAGGTCTCGTAACCGTTAGGCATCCGCTCGATAAATTCCTCGGCGCCCGCCAGGCGCGCGGCGCGCACCGCGTCCGCGAATGTCAGCCCCGGGCGTCCCGCGATGATGTTGTCCCTGATCGAACCGCGGAAGAGAAAATTGCTCTGCAGGACTACGCCGAAGCTTTGCCGCAGATGGCGAAGGTCGATGTCCTTCAGGTCGCACCCGTCGACCTTGAGAAAACCGCCGTAGTCACGATTGAGGCCCTGCAACAGACGGGTGACGGTTGACTTGCCGGAACCGCTGCGACCGACGATTCCGAGCATTGTGCCTCGCGGGATGGAAAAGCTTACCCGGTCGAGCGCCGGCGTCTTGCTCCCGAGGTAAGTGAACGTCACATTTTCGAAGCTGATGGCCCCGACCAATTTCGGCCGCAGACCTACCGATCTGCCGTCCGTCTCGACAGGGCGATTCAGCACCGAGGCGCCTTGGCTGATCGCGGCGTTGACCTCTTCGTACTCTTGGACGAGCCGCGCCAGGCCGACGAGAGGTTGGCCCACCCGCTGACTGAGCATCATGAATGCAAACAGGCTGCCGACCAGATAGCCGGAAGCATCGTTCAACGCCATGTAGGCGCCGATCATCATCGTGCCGAGCGTCATCAGCCGCTCGATGGGGGTCGCCAGCGTCTCCGGCCAGTTCGCCACGCGCGCAAACGCAAGACGCCACTTTGCCGCCTCCGTGATGCGTTCGTCCCAAATCGCTCTGCGCTGGGGCTCCAAGGCAAGCGCTTTCACCGTCTTGATTCCGACGATGGTCTCGGTCATCGCCGCGGACTTCGCGCTCTCGGCGACCGCGACTTGCATAAACAGATGCCTTAGAGGCGGTAAATAGGCCAGGATGATCAAGCTTATCGCGACGGCGCAGGCAACCACGATCGCCGCGAGGATCGGGTTGATATAAATGAGTACAGGCAGCAGGACGCAAAGCGTGATGAGGTCGAGGCCCGTGGAGAACAGCTTGCCCGTCAAGAACTCGCGCACGCGATAGATCTGAGAGATCCGATACATTGTCTCGCCGGCGGGGTTCCGCTCGAAATAATCGAGCTGAAGCCGCAGCAGCCGGTTGAATATGTGCAAATTCAATTTGGTGTCCAAGCGCGCGCCGACGAACGCGGTGATCAAGCGCCTCGCGTAACCCAAGAGGGTCTCGTAGGCGACGACGACCGTCATCATCGCCGACAGGAGAATAAGTGTCGAGACGCTATGGAACTGAAGCACCTTGTTGACCGTCGCCATGACCAACAGCGGCGGCAAGATCGTCAAAACGCTCATGACTATCGATGCAAGCGCGATGTCGCGTAGCGCTCGGCGCTCTTGCAGCACCAACCCGACGAGCCAGCGCAGGTTGAAAGGCGCGTCGGTCTCTCCGTGTCCACGAACGCCGCGTAGGAGAATCGCCTCCCCCGACCAAACTTCCGAAAGCCGCAATTCGTCCACCGCGACCGGCTCGGAACCGAGCGGCGCGGAGGGATCCTTTACAAAAACGACCCGTCGCTCCGAATCCGCGGCTGTTAGCAAGCCGGCTCCGCCGTCCTTGAACAGCAGCACCAGGGGCCCGCTGTCGTGGAACCGAAGAAGGTGACGCCAGCGAAACCTGACGGCGCGAGACCACATGCCGGCGTTCTGGGCCCAAAGGGATAAGGCGGCCGCGGAAGGGTTCGTCTCGCCAGCCGCCAGCTGGAATTCCGCCGTGTGGAGCTCAATTCCATGAAACTTCGCTGCTTGAAGCACCGCCGTTAAACGAGGATGGATTGGAGGACCGTCATCGGCTTGGCCTCCGGCCGGGTTGGTCGACCCGCCATCTTCGG
>PLZT01000377.1 GCA_003152255.1 Methylocystaceae bacterium
GATGGGCGGCTTGGGAGCGTTAGCGACTTGCTCTTCGAGGATGTTGGCTGGGATATTCGATGGCTGGTGGTCGACACCGGGAACTGGCTCTCTGGACGCAAAGTCCTATTGCCTCTTTCGGCGCTAGGGCAACCCGATCCGGCGTTGCGCCAATTTCCCGTGAAGCTCAATATGCAACAGGTCAAGGACAGCCCGGATATCGACACGGATATGCCTGTGTCGCGGCGGATGGAGGCCGATGTCTTCAACTATTATGGGGGGGAGCCTTATTGGGGCGGGGGCCTCATTCCAATGAGCAACGCCATCGCTACGCCTCTTGTCGCACCCCTTTACTCGTCTGAGTCAAATTCGAGCGATCCGGGCGGCGCCGATTCTCAGCTCAATGGGAGTGATCCGCATTTGCGCAGCATTGCGGCTATGACGGGATATCATATCCATGCCTCCGACGGCGAGATCGGTCATGTCGAGGACTTCCTCGTGGACGTTGTGGNNTCAGTGCGAGAAATCGATTGGGCGGATAGGCAGATTCAGCTCGATGTCAAACGTCAGCAGGTCAAGGACGCTCCGCCCTACAATCCGGCCATCACCGTAGACGGCGCCTATGATGAGAAATTCCTCACATATTACGGCATTGGGTGGGTTGAAGCATAGACCGACCAGGAGAGCCTGTCGCATGAGAGCCGAACGGTTCTTTGTCGCAGTCGCAACGACAGTTTTTGTGCTTTATGGAATGCCGGCGTCTGCCCAGGACCGTAAGGCAATTATGCGTGCATGCGCGGGAGACGTTGAGCGTCTTTGCGCATGCCGGAGATATTCTCGAGCGGGACATCATCCTGGCTTCGACGCCGCAGGGAGACGGCATCGGCGAAGCGGATCGCGAAGTGGTGTCCCGAGTGCGCACACGCGTCGTTGCCGATCTGCGATTGGCCCTCTCGACCATGATGACAGAGGATGAACGCTCGGCCCGCGAGCTTCTCGATGCGAAGCGCGAAATAAACGAGTTCGAGAGGGCTACCGCCAGGGATCATCTCGCACGGCTCGGCGACGCGGACCCAGCTAGGCTCGCCGCCAGCAACCTGTTTCTGTCGCTACTTCGTGATCTCAAGCGGATGAACTCACACCTCGCGACCATCGGTTACGCGGTCATGAGTTCCGTTGGTCCATCGCGGTCGGATCGGCTGGCGACATCCCCGCCGGAAGATGACGGGTGATCGATCATGTCAACAACAACAATTACTTAACAGAATGCGGCCGCCGCTCCGCCAGCCGTTGTGCCGCGAACATTAGATTTGATGTTATCTAATAATGTGCTATCCAACGCGATGTCGAAGCAAACGGATCGCGCCGTTTTCGGCCAACTAGTCACCCGTGTGGCCCGCTACGTCCGGCGTGCGCTCGACAAGGAGCTGTGCGAATGCGGCCTAACGCAAGCGACCGCCCTGCCGCTGCTCGTGCTGTCGCGCGCCGGGCCGAACATCCGACAAGGCGTGATCGCCGAAGAACTCGGCATCGAGGGTCCGTCGCTGGTGCGAGTCGTCGATGTGCTTATCGGGGAGGGTCTTCTAACGCGGCAAGAGGACCCCTCCGACCGACGCGCCAAGCTGCTCAAGCTGACGGTCCGCGGCGAGGAACGCGTCCTCGAGATTGAAACCGCCGCACAGCGGATGCGCAACCGAATGTTCGCCGACGTGACGCCTGCGGACCTCGCCATCGCAGTTGGCGTCCTCTTGAAAATCGAACAGTCTCTGCTGCGGGATTGGGATTCATGATCGGACCGATCGAGGACATCACCCGTGAAGGGTTGTTGTTTTCCGCCAAGACGTTCCTCGCTGCGACGATCGCGCTGTGGATCGCCTTGGAGTTCGATTTGCCGCGGCCGTATTGGGCGCTGGCCACGGTCTATATCCTAGCGCAGCCGCTGGCCGGGGCCGTCACCTCCAAGGCTCTCTATCGCTTTGCCGGGACAATCGTGGGGGCGGCCGTAGCCGTCCTTCTCGTGCCGAATTTGGTCACCGCCCCCGAGCTTCTCTGCGTCGGACTGGCGATTTGGATCGGGCTTTGCCTTTTTCTTAGCAGACTGGACCGCACGCCGCGCAGCTATGGATTCATGCTCGCGGGCTACACCGCCGCGATCGTCGGATTTCCGAGCGTCAATGCGCCCGAAGCCATTTTCGACACGGCGGTTTCGCGCGTGGAGGAAATCGTCGTCGGCATCATCTGCACCGCTGTCGTCAGCCGAAGCTTATTCCCCGCCCATGTCGGGCCTTTGATCGCCGCGCGCATCCAAACCTGGATGGAAAACGCTGGAGCTCTGGCGCGCCACGTTCTCCTGGAGGAGCCCGACGTCGCGCGCATGCGCGAAGACCAGCGCCGCCTGGCGAAGGACATTACGGACATCGCCGCGCTCACCGCGCAACTCCCCTACGACACGTCGGCGCTCAGACATGCGAGCGAAGAGATGCGCGCATTGCAGCAGCGAATGACGGCTCTTCTGCCGATATTGGCCGGCATTGGCGATCGTTTGCACGCGCTGCACGAGCGTGACGAAGTCAGCGAAGAGCTGCGGTCCCTGCTCGCCGAGATCGCGACTTGGGTCGAAAGCGGCGGCGAGGGGAGCGAGCTTGACGCCGAGCGTCGGCGCGCGAGCATTGCTTCCGCCGCCGAAGGACACGCCCGCGCCAACGCCGACGCGGAATGGCGCTGGCCGGATCTCTTGGGCTATAGTCTTCTCGCAAGAATGCAGGACCTCGCGGACATTTGGGCGGACTGTCTCGCCCTGCGGCGCGACCTTCTCGAAGGCAAGCGCCGTGCCGGCGATCGCTTTCGGGCCGCGGCGCGTTACGCGGGGATTTCCGGGCTCCATCGCGATGTCACGGCGGCGACGCAGTCAGGACTCGCGGCGGCGCTGGCGATCTTGCTTTGCTGCGCCTTCTGGATCGTCACGGCATGGCCGGACGGCGCCGGCGCCGTGTTGATCTGCGCGATTTTCAGTTCGATTTTCGCGGCCCTGGACAATCAGGTGTCCATGCTCAGAAACGCCACGCTGCAACTCGCTTTGGCGGTGGCGATCGCCTTCATCTATCAGTTCAGCGTATTTCCGGCGATCGACGGTTTCCCGCTGCTGGTTCTCGCGCTCTCGCCGCTTTTCCTCTTCTTTGGCGCGCTGTTGGCGACGCCACGCTGGAACATGTTCGGTCTCATCATGTGTCTTTTTACTTCCCTCAGCCTGGCGGTGCAGTCGCATTTGGACCTGGATCTCGCGGTTTTCGTCAATAGCAACGTCGCGACGCTGTTCGGCGCGATGATGGCGGCGGCGGTGATCTCGGGAATCGGGACGCGCATCGAGGCGAGCGTCAATCGGCTGATGGCCGCCAATTGGGCGGATTTGGCGGAGCTATGCGACAGGCCCGGCGCGGCGGACACATCCAGTTACGTGCATAAATTCGTCGATCGCTTCAGCCTGTTCGTGCAACGCGTGGCCGCGATGCCCCTGGATTCCGGCATCGATCCGGAAACCGTGATGAGAGAACTGCGCGTCGGAGTCAACATCGTCGACCTCCAGCGGTTTCGAGAAGTACTTCCCGCCGCGCGGGGGCGAGCGGTCGCCGCGTTATTGAAGGCGTTGCACGGCTATTTCAGTGCGCGCAGACCCATGCAAGTTGATGAAGGCAGCGCGCTGATTCGCTTATCCATCGACGACGCGATCGCCGCTTTGGCGGATCGCCCGGGGAGAGGCGGCCCGGATGATCTGACTTGTCTATATGCGCTGGTCGGCATCCGCTGCGCCTTGCTGCCGAATGCGCCGGATTTCGCGCCGCCCGTTCCCGTGTCGCCGGCGGAGTGCGCGCCGTGACCGGAGAAATCGACGTTTTTGGCGTGCTCGCGCCGGAACTCCTCGTCTATGCGATCGTCGCGCTGTTTGTACAGGCGCTGCTCAACCGCGTCATCGTCGCGCTTCGGATCGATCGCTTGTTTTGGCATCCGCCGATCCTGGAGTTGTGCGGCTTCGTCATCTGTCTTGGCGGCGTCGCCGCCGTCGCGCATTGGGGGCGGCCTTGAAGCGTGTGTTGATCCAGGTGGGCCGCGTGGCGTCGACGCTGGCGATCATCGCTTTCGCCGCATTCGTGGGCTGGCGTCTGTGGTCCTATTACATGGAGGCGCCTTGGACGCGCGACGGGCGCGTGCGCGCCGACATCGTACAGATCGTCGCCGATGTTTCGGGCCTCATCACGGAAGTTCGGGTGCGCGACAATCAGCACGTGCAGCGCGGGCAGTTGCTGATCGTCGTCGACCGTGCACGCTACGAACTCGCGTTGGCGCAAGCGGAGGCCGAACTCCAAACGCAAAAAGCCTTGCTCAGCGAAGCCGTGCGCGAGCGAAACCGCAATCTCAAGCTGGGCGCGCTCGTTGCCAAGGAAGGCGCCGAACAAAGCGCGTCGCGCGTCGAGCAACTGATGGCGGCCGTCGCCCAGGCGGTCTCCCACAGGGATTTGGCGCGCCTCAATCTGGAGCGCACCACCGTCACCGCCACGGTCGACGGCGCCGTGACCAACATGGAGTTGCGGCCGGGCGATTATGCGGTGGCCGGCAAGCCGCTGATGGCGCTCGTCGACGCGGATTCCCTGCATGTCGACGGCTACTTCGAAGAAACCAAGCTCGATCGCGTGCATGTCGGAGATCGCGCCGAAGTCCTGCTCATGGGACAGTCGCGGCCGATGTTCGGCCGGGTCGAGAGCATCGCCATGGGCATCGCCGACCGCGAGCGCGGCTTGAACGGCGATCTCCTCGCCAACGTCAATCCGACGTTCAATTGGGTGCGTTTGGCGCAGCGCATTCCAGTGCGCATCGTGCTCGACGAAATTCCGCCCGACGTCCATCTCGTCGTCGGACGTACGGCGACGGTGAAGATCATAGAGGCGCGCCCAAATCCGAGAAAGTCGCCATGAGACGCCTCGTTGCGCGGATGATCGCGCCGATCGCGGCCTGTGCGCTGGCGGGCTGCGCCGTCGGACCCGACTACGCTTTACCCGACGAAGCAATGGTTCGATCGGAAACGGCCAATGGGGCTTTCGTGGAGAGCGCGAATAACGGCCTGACCCCGAGGCCTACGCCCGACGATTGGTGGCGGCTCTATCGTGATCCGCGACTTGATCGCCTGATCGAGCAGGCCTTGGCGGCGAACACGGACCTGCGCATCGCCGAAGCGATTCTGGAGAAAAGCGCGGCGCTGCTGCAACAGGCCGAGGCGGCGCGTCAGCCCAGCGTCGCGGTGAATTTCGACACCAGCTATCAGCAACTCTCCAGCGAAGCCTATTTGCAAAAGCAGGTGGTCCCGGGGACCAGCCTCTACGACTCTGGCGTGAGCGTCGCCTACGATTTGGACCTTTTCGGCCGGCTGCGCCGCACAGTCGAGGCGGTGAACGCCGACGACGAGGCCGTCGCCGCGGCGCGCGATCTCGTCAAGGTCAACGTCGTCGCCGACATGACGCGTTCCTTCCTAGACCTCTGCGACGCAGGCGCCGAATTATCGGTGGCGCGCGAAAATCTGAACGTTCAGCGCGCCAGCCTGGCGGTCACCCGCCGCTTGGTGGAGGCTGGCAAAGGCGGCAGCCTCGACGAGACGCGCTCGCGCGGCCTGACCGCGCAATTGGAATCCGCGCTTCCGACCCTTGAAGCGCGGCAGCGCAACGCCGTGTTCCGTCTGGCGACGCTCACCGGCCGGCCGCCGGCCGAATTCGATCGCAGCCTGTCGAGCTGCGCCGCGCCGCCGCGGATTTTGGCGCCGTTGCCGGTCGGCGACGGCGCGCAACTGCTGAAACGCCGGCCGGACGTCCGCGCCGCGGAACGGCGTTTGGCCGCGGCTACGGCCGAGATCGGCGTCGCGACCTCGTTGCTCTATCCGAGCGTCAAGCTCGTGGCCTCGGTGGGCTCGACCGGCATGACCGGCGATTTCCTCAGCGCGCCAACCAACCGCTATGGCGTCGGGCCGTCGATTTCCTGGCAACTCAACCAAAACGTCGCGCGCGCCCGGATCGCGGAGGCGAGCGCCGAGACGAATGCCGCCTTGGCGCGCTTCGACGGCGCCGTCTTGCAGGCTCTGCGCGAGACCGAAAGCGCGTTGAACGTCTATGTGCATGATTTGAAGAAGCTGCAAAATCTGCAGACGGCGCGCCTAGAGGCCGATCGTGCGCTCGCCGACGCGAGAAAACTTCAGGCTTTCGGCCGCATCGACGCCCTCGCTGTGCTGGACGCGGAACGAACCCGCGCCGCCGCAAATCTCACCCTCGCCGCGCAAAGATCGCAAATCTCGCTCGATCAGGTCGGCGTGTTTTTTGCGCTCGGCGGCGGCTGGCGCGGCAAGGGAGAGGCTGCGGAACGCTAACGCCGCGCGTTCCTTGACAGGAGGGACACCGCACCGCTCACTCCACCACAAGCACCTCTCCCGAAAATCATCAGATGCATGGCAAGCATAACCTACTTCGGCGCGGGAAGTCGGCACCTTTGGCGTGGTTGTCCGTCTGCAGTGAGAGTGCAGCCGTGCTCGCGGCTGTCACCGACGCTGCGCGCGACGGCCTATACCGCCAGCATGTGGCGCCTCGACCGCATCGACGAGGGATTCGAGGACGACTGCCGCCGGGTCGGGCAAGGGCGCGGATCTGGATCGTCCTCAATGCGCACGAACCCATGCTGCGCGAGTTCGTCGAGCGCCATCGGCGCCATTCGGCAGCTTCTCAGGTGAGGCAGCCGCCGAAAGCGAAGAAGCCGCCTAAGCCGCTTCCTCCCGCGCTTGGCGACTGAACGCCAGAATGAAATCCGTCGCGGCACTCGCGGCGGCGGCGGCCGCAAAAATGGCCTTCTTATCGTTCTTGAGGATCGCAAGATATTGTGTAATGTATTGAGCGTGATCTTGCCTTGGCTCGTTGCTGATTCCAAGCATGCCTATCCGGTTAACACACACACCCACTAGATGTGGGGGTGCATCCAGTTTCCGGAATATAGTTCGGCGTAGGTCGGCGCTGTCGCATCGCCGGCGATGCCGAGCAACGAGCGAAAGGCGTTGAACGGGTAGAAGCGCCGGTTGAACCGAAACGTGAATTCGTTGAGGTAGGCTTGCAGATGCTGTGCGCTGACCCCGTGATGCGTGCCCGTCAACCACGTCTTGAGATTCGCGAAGACGAGATGGATGATGGGTAGGAACTCCTCGGACACTTCGGGATCGCCGCATTCGGCAATGGCGTGATGATCATAGCCGCGCTTCCATAGGCCCGCGTATCCGCTCCAATCGTCCGTGACGATCAGCGTCCCCTTCGCTACGGCGCCATCGACAAATCCACAAAGCGATTTGGCGCTTCGGTCTGCGGCGACGGCCAGCCGAACGCGGCCCGCATAGCGCCCATCCTTGCGCTTGTCTTGCGCGGTTCCAGGTTCACGATGACGGACCTCGACGGCGCATGCGACTAGAACTTTGTGGTGAACGCCTCGTCCTTCGCCGCGCGTGCGACCGCCGACCCATGTTTCGTCCACCTCGACATACTCGTTCGCGCGACCGCCGATGCGATCCTGATCTGGGCGGACCATTCCGGCGCGCAGTTTGTGCAGGATCTGAAAGGCTGTCTCGTAACGCGAGAGACCGAGTTGCCGTTGGAACTGGACGGCAGACATGCCTGGAGTCGCGGCGCGACAATCATCTCCTCGCCGCGACCGCCAAATTGGCCATCCTGTTCGCCGCAACGCTTCCATCCAGATTGTCGCGCTACATGCGAAGGCGTAAGGAAGCCGTCGGTCGCTGGAACGCGTAGTTCACAGGGGAGATATACAGGTTCGAGTTTGGCAAGTGCGATGAGACGTGATGAACGACACGGTCGCCACCGGAGATCAGGAACAGCCCGCCACTCCCCACGAGCGTAAAGCTCGTTCACATGATAGGGATCCTGATAGTCGGACTCCATCAAGGCCAGCGGACATATGCTCCGCATCGACAGGCCGGACATATGACCGCAGCCGACCAAATCGTTCGAAGCGCCAAAATAGTGCTTGCCATGGAGGGCCGTTCTCTAATCGCCCCTCCCTTGTCAATGGTTTTGTTGC
>PLZT01000009.1 GCA_003152255.1 Methylocystaceae bacterium
CTTTCGAACGCGTTGGAGTTGGATGAATGGGTGCTTTGGGGCGTGCGGACACTGTCTCCGCCAGACATCTACGTAACATGTTGATATTAATGCGTTATATGGAGGTGATTTTATAGGCCCCACAAGCAGCCCCACATTTTGATGGCGCTGGTGACCAATGGATGCGCCGGCATGCTCCTGCCCGACAATGTCCTGTTCGAGGCGGACCGATCTGGCGAGAGCATCCGTGAGCGCTCGCTGGAAGGGTTCAGCCCTCACACCCCGACATCTGATCTACCGGATGCGCGGCGCGCGACGACCGTGGCGAGGCTCGAAGCATTCTTTCCCGTCCGAAAGCACCCCGAGGGGGGATTGAAAATCAGGGGGGTAGGGGCTTAATTGTCACCATTATCGCTCGCGCAAAATTTTGAGATTTTTTAGGGGCTCTCAAATTTCCACGACGTTGAAAATTTATTAAAGCCAAGGTCGCGTTGAATTGATGGTGGCTCAGCGGGGTTCTCAATTACCGTTACAGGGCTATCTCGACGGATACGATCACGTTCGAACGATTTTCAGGGGGCATATCGTGTGGACGCCGATGCGGCAGGTCGGTTAGGCAACCGACGCACCCAGCTTCATGACAGAAACTCGGCTCGGCTCCATGGTGGTGTTCATGACTGTTTCCTTGACCGTGGACGCGGGCGAGGTTTGAGGCGCTTCATCAGATCAACGTCATTAGCCTGTGCATACTCCGTGACCGCCCTTGTGGCGTCGAGCAGGGTCTTGACCCGCTCAGAGGCGTATTCCACTCCAACCGTGCCATGATCTCCGTGGACAAGCTCGTTGCGCAGCTTGAACGCTCTCTTGATGGAGGCGAAGTCGGTCAGCACCGGCTCATGGACGCTCGTTGGTTCATCAGCGCCAGCGGAGGTGAGGGCAAGAACCCGCTTCAGCCGAGGCGTGACGAACCGCTGCCATGCGCACGGATACTTATTGATGGCCCCGTACTCGGATGCGAGCTTCTTCCTTATTTTCTTTGTCGGCTCGGTGCTTAAACCCAAGATGGCCCTGCGAACCGTTCGCTCAAAATCAGCCGCAGCCAAGAGGATGGCGATCACTGGCTCCCTTTCTTCCAGAAACCCCATGATCCTGTTTTCGCGTGCGTCTAAATCGTCGGTGACCAAAAATGGCATCAGGCCCCTCTTAAGACCGCTATCCTTGTTTGCGCCAGACCGCTTGAAAGCCGGTCGCGCCACTCCATTGCAGATGGCCCGTCACCAACGCCTAGCGAATGTCTTCGCCTGTCCCACCGGCAACGACTTTTGTCACCCCAAAGCTCGAGGCCAGAATAGGATCACCAGAACAATCGCCCAAACAATACCCCACCCGATCCATGTGATGTTCGGGTGAGCAGCCTGCCATTCGAGGATTTGCTTATGGATGGCCATCAGGAATGCTCCGGTCTAACCGCCGCTCATCAGATAGGCCCAAGTTCCCGTCTTTTCCATACTGCCGTTTCAGACAAGCTTGCCCTTGGCGCACCCGAAGCGGCGGAACTTCGGACTTGCGGTGCTCGAAAGGAATTCTTTTTGCCCCGGCAGGCCCCCGAGGGGGGATTGAAAATCAGAGGGGGTCGGGGGCTTCATTGTTACCTTTATCGCACGCAAAAAATTCTGAGATTTTTTGGCCATTTTCCTGAGGATCAAATTTCTACGATGTTGAAAATTTATTAAAGTCAAGGTCAAGCCGCATTAATCATGGGTCAGGTGGGTTCTCAACGAACCACTATAAAGCTATTTAGACGGAAAGGGCCAAGCTCGAAGGATTTTCAGACCCGCGAAAGCGCCAAGGCGCGGCGTGAAAATGGGATGAAGGGCGAAGGTTCGCCAGCGCGATTTTCGGATCATTGGTCCCGTAGAAAACCGATATTCCGAGCGTTCATACACCCAGCGCTCGTAAGTGTTCCGACGATAGCAGCAGGCCCCAAAGCTCTGGCGATCGTGTGAAAAGGAAGAAATTAATGCCCAAGGAAGTCGCAACCGCAATAATTACCGCTACGTTTACGGTAATGACGCTCATTATTGGAGCATTTATACATTCGTATTTTAGCTCATCCACAGATATGGAATATACTTTGCAGATGTCAAGTCAGCTGGCACCGATTGCGTCTAAATTCCTACCGAGCACAACGCTGATTGACTTTATACAAACAATTTCTGAAAAAACTAACATACCTAACTTTGATGATAAAATATTGGCGTCAGAGCTAATCCGCAATAAAGACGCAATAGGCTTAATTAAAAAGATTGCAAACTTTGATTGTGCTGGCCTTATAACTATCTCAAATAAATCTGACTTAAAGGCCACAAACGTAACTATTGTTGGATTAACATCAGAAGGAATGATTGCTGATTGGCCCCTTGACTTTGGACTTGCAGCCTCTGTTTCTAGTTTTTCTGACGTCTCAGTCAAGAAAAACATTGGCGATCTTTTGCCTAGCGAGTCAATGAGCTATATTATTCTATCCAAATATCATTGTAGTGGTATAAAATCGTTTGGCGAACCTGTATACTCTGTAGTTCATGACAAAGGCGTGGCTTACTTTGAACAATTTCCAGAGACAAATGATCTAGTGAACCTAGCTCTACGGCATCAGGTTGTGTCGTATATGCTGCTTTCAGCTGGAATTTATAGTATTTTTATTTTGATTGCGTATCTTACCACTAAAATAGTTAGTTCGATTGCTACCGGATTGCGCCCCCCTTCGCCGCCCGCAGAGGTGGGAGGGGGGAAGCAGTCTGGCACTTCAAAATCTTGAGAGCTAGTGCATAGACACAAGCTCATGACTTACCCCGGAGCAGCGCGATCTGAGTCCTTCCTTTTCCCGCTGGATTGGAGACCGCGACGCTGAGCGTCAGAGCAATTTATTCCGGCCCGAAGGGGGCGCGAAGCGATCCGGCGGCGCGTTTCAGTTGGCCGCCGCTCCTACCTAGGGCCGTCAAAGCGGCCAGCCCCTGTGTCAATTTCAACGACTGGGCGGGAGGGTAGTGGCACGGCATAGGTTTCGAGCGTCATACGCCACTGCGCTCGATCGCTCGGTTGGCCTGTGTGGATTAGGCCATTCGCTGGACTATCGTTCCGTGTTGCGCGAGGTTTCGTTGAATTCGTGGGGTGCCGCACTGATTCTTGGTGTGGACCAGCTCAGGGCGGCTGGCGAGCGTGAGGGCTGCGAATGCCGGTGCTGGATTGGATTGGTAAAAAGGCGGTGGTGAATCATCATCGCGAGGTTCCATATCGACTCATTCATTGCGACAAGGACAAGAGCGTCGGCGATCCGGACGCGGGCAATCTTCTGGTTCAGGGCGACAATCTGGAGGCGTTGAAGGCGCTGCTTCCCTATTACGCCGGCAAGGTGAAGTGCATCTATATCGATCCGCCCTACAACACGGGAAACGAGGGCTGGTCTATAACGACAATGTGAATTCACCTGAAATCAAGGCGTGGCTTGGCGCTGTCGTGGGCAAGGAGGCGGAAGACCTGTCGCGCCATGACAAATGGCTTTGCATGATGTATCCGAGGCTACGACTGTTGAAGGAGTTTCTTACCGCAGATGGTGTAATTTTTGTGAGCATAGATGATAACGAAGCCGCCCGCTTAACAATAGTATTTGATGAGATATTTCGCTGCAGAATTGCATCTTTTATTTGGAAAAGAAGGCAGACTCCGGACAGCAGGAACATCAATGGCGCTTCAGAGGATCACGAATACATTCTTTGCTATGGGCGGACGAACCTGCCAACCCTGAAGGGAGCGGCTAAAGATACGGAAAAATATCAGAATGCTGATAATGATCCGCGTGGCCCATGGATGAGCGACAATCTCACCGGGCTTGCGGATGCGACCGAGCGCCCGAATTTCCACTATGTCGTGACAAATCCCGAGACCGCAATTGCGTATCCACCGCATCCGACTCGCGGTTGGGCAGTCGGTCCCGAAAAAATGTCTGACCTTATTCGGGACGGAAAAATACTTTGGCCAAAATCGATAAAGGGACGCCCTCGGATCAAGCGTTTTCTTGCGGACTTAAAGTCAGAGCAACGGGGCTCTCAACCTTCATTGAAGCAAGTGCGAACATCGCTGGAACCCGCGAAATCAATGAGATGTTCGGATCAAAAGTTTTCGCTTTCCCCAACCCTGCGTCTGAACAAGCAGAACCGCTCGAAGATGGTGCCTGATCGTCTCGCCGCCGCAGGCATCGAATTGGCCCCGCCAGCAGATGGACAAGATCAATTGCACTCCTTAATGCGCGCCGGCATAGGCGACGCCGCGTCAGGGCGCAGATAGAAACTTCAGGCAGAGCCCCGTGGACGCTTTTTCGGAGGGCCGCGCTACAACGTGTGGCGGGACAGCGCCGGGGCGATCAGCGTGGTCTTTGCGGGTCGCCGGTGGATCGCCTTGTCCGTGGCCTGACGGCATCAGGCAGAAGGTAGCTCGTGCCGTCGCGCGCTCCGGTCGCGATGTTCTTACTGATTGTCGCCTGTGACGAGCCCTTCTCCAACGGCATTGCATCAATCCTTCTTGGCGAGTTGATTGCATTGCTGATTACGCGCTCTGATGACGTTTTGCGGAGGATATTATGGAAAGCGCGACGTTGGGCCCGGTTCATGGATCATTCACGTCGGACTTGCTATTGCTGCAATGCACCATTATGTTTGTGCGCCGCAACAAAGGAGAAAGCTGATGCGTTTTCCAGACATAATTGACGCGATCTACATGACCGTTGTCGGCGGCTTCGTCGGTGGCTTCGCACTAGCGCTGGGCGCTACTGGTTTTATTTCGGCGGTGGCTGCATATGGTGGCCTGCCGTCGTATCACGTGGACTGATCATTCATAGACGGTCCACACTTCCACCTTGCACACATTCAGGCGATCGCGCTCGGTATAACGCCGACGCGATCAGCGGGGTCTTTGCGGGTCGCCGGTGGACTACCTCGTCCGTGGCCTGACGGGATGTCGCAGAGCGCGGCCCATGCGGTCGCTCGACCTTGGACGAGCCGAACAGCGTTTCGGTCATCGACGCGATCACTCTTCCTTATCGTTGATCGTCTCGCCGTTGATCCGAGCCAAAAGCGCGGGCGACGCCTTGAAGGTCAAAACTTTGCGCGGGGTGACCGTAATTTGTCGCACCAGATCACGTTGCCTTCTCCTTTGAACCCGGTTCCTTAGAGCTTGCGGCGTGGCTTTGCAGGCCCAACATCCCAAGGCGGGCGATAGGAACTTTAGCGACGAGAAATGAAGATACCCTCTACGCGATGGCGCGCAAGGCTCCGCGCCAGCAGGCAGTGGGAGGCCCCGCGTTCCTTTATCGCACCTGCCTCCTTTTGGCGCGTGGATTTTCGGGCGGCGGAGCTCTTGCAGATCGCCCAGCACCTCATGACCTGGGGACCTACGGTCACCATTCTCGCGCCAGACGACCTGAAAGCCATCATGTGGGAGGAGATCGAGGCGCTTCATGCGCACCATCGTCCTGTAAAAAAGAAAAGCCGCGCGAAATGATCGGCGCATTCGAAGCCGAACAGCCGAGCGTTGGCATTTTCTGGGTCGTCGAGCCAATGCGCGGCGAGCCTCGGTTGCTGACGGCGGGGTGTTGACTCGAAGCTGCCGAGTCCTACGGCGACTGTTTGACTTTCGGCTCCGGCCACTATGAGATTTGGGAAGAATGGCGCACGATGCACAACGCTGACGCCGCTTTGCGCATGCTTGCTCGCGTGCATGAATACGAGGACTGGCCGCGCGGGCGCATCGTCTATGACCGGTCCAAGGTCCGTTTTGTGCTTTATGCCGACCGGAAGCTGATGCTGCCGGGAACAATCGCTCGGATTCAGAGGCAGTTCGCAATTTCGGCGGGGCGGACGATGGTGGAGACCGATTTGCACTACAAAAGCAATGAGACGCCGGGGCCGCTAACCATAGTGGATAAAGTTTGATACGTGGTACCCACGACGCAAGATGCCACTCGTCGTTGCTCTTGGACCGAATGTGAGCCGAAACGGACGTTTGAGACGTCTCCGGGGAAATTTGATCGGCATCGGCCGGGTGGGATAAGGGCCTCAGATGAAACCTTGCTGGCGACCAAACGCAAAGTCTCGGTAAAAATCCAACGTTCGGAAGGTCATATGTTTGAGCCTCGAGAGCCTTTTGGCGAGTTCAGCCGCACCGTCGATTCCATCGAGCAGGAGCACGAGCTGGGGTAAACTAAAGAACCAGCAATTAAAAAACAGCTGGTTCACGTTCGTTCCCGAATTAACTAGGGCCTGTCATCAATTAAGGGAT
>PLZT01000312.1 GCA_003152255.1 Methylocystaceae bacterium
GCGCCGTGAACCAGTCGGCGCAACCCATCGCGCGCGGAAGCTCCGCGTAGTTCCACCGCGCCAGGTCGTTGTAAGACCAGTCCGGGCTTTGTTCCAGCGCCCGCTCGACCATATAGCCGTCGTTGTTCAGCACGAATATCGTCACTTTGGCCCCGAATCGCCCCATGCCGCCGATCTCGTTGGCGGTGAGCTGATGCGACCCTTCTCCCGTGATCAAAACCGTTCGGCGACTCGGGTCGGCAAGCGCGATCCCGAGCGCGGCGGCCGTGGCCCAGCCGATCGATCCCCACAACATCTGGGACTCGACCCGCACGTCTTGGGGAAGCGGCATGGGCGTCATGCCCAAAGTGGAGCTTCCGGTCTCCAAAACGACCGTGTCGCCAGCGCGCAGAAAAGCGGCGTAGCGCGGATAGAGAGCATCCATCGACACCCGGTCGGATGGCTTGCCATCCACGCGGGCCGCCGGAATGGGCCTACGGCGATATGGCGCCGCTTTCGGTTTGAGTTTCGCTAGCGCCGCGAGCATATCGGCCAGGCGCACAGAGCCGAACACCTGCTGACCGACCCGCGCATCATTTAGACCAAGCGAGACAAATCGGCTCGGGTCAAGCCGGGCGGAGTAAGCGGCCGTTGAGATGTCGTTGAGATTGACGCCGCCAAGATCGAGAACCAGTTCGGCACCCTCGACGATCTCGCGAGTTTGCTCGTCTGAAACCGCCCCGGCGTACATGCCGGCGAATTGAGGGTGATTTTCACCAATAATTCCCTTTTCCATCGCGGTGGTGGCGAAGGGGCAGCCAAGCGCCTCGATCACCTTTCGCGCCTCCTTCTCTAATCCCAAGCGCGCCAGCGTATAGGCGGGCAAGGCGACGATCGACTTCGCGTTTTCCACCCGTCGTTCGATCGTGGCGATCGCTTGCCTGAGCGACGCGGCGTCCGACGCGCGCCTGACGGGCTTGACATCGTTCCAGGTGACCGGGGTCAACGCGAAATCGGAGGGCACGACAATATAGGCGGGCCGGTTGTCGCGCCTCGCCTCGACGATCAGGCGCTCCATTTCGATCATGCAGTTTTCCGGCGTTATGACCGCGTGGCAACAGGCGGCCTGAGCCGATATGTTGACGAAATTGCCGAAAACTCCGTCGCCCAAGGTATGATGCGCGATCTTATGCAGCCGCTGATTTTGATAGGACGGCATTCCGACGAGATGGAAGACGAGAGATCGCTCGGCCTTGGCGCCCATCACGCCGTTAATCGCCGACAGTTCGCCCACGCCATAGGTCGTCACCAGCATCGCGGCGCCGCGAATGCGGGCGTAGCCGTCGGCGGCGTAAGACGCGTTCAGCTCGTTCGCGCACCCTATCCATTTGACTTCCGGGCTACGATCAACAGCGTCGCACAGCGGAAACGCATAGTCCCCGGCGACCCCAAAGCAGTGATCTATGCCCTCCCTCGCAAGTCGATGAACGATATAGTCGGCGACGCTGCGCTCCTGCCGAGAGGCGTTGAATTGGCGAGCACGTTCGGTCATGACGGTCTCCTTGCGTAATCAGCCCCGGAGAAGGATCTTAGCGTTATGGTAGTGTGGCGCCGGCCTTTCGCCAGCGCGCGCGCCACCGGCGACGGCGAGAGCCTGCGCTTCGTGCGCCTCGGACGCGCCGAGACAATGAGCGCCACCACCTTCGGCCGCATAGCCATGCGGCCGGGCGAGAACTGAGCGGCTGGGCGAAAACATCTCTAATCGAAGACTTACCGAAGCGGGCGTGACGGCCCGCGTTCGAGCGTCGTTCCGGTTTGGATTGAACCGGAACGGCCTTGCGCTGGGAGCCGGCGCGATTAAGACCGCATCTGTTTACATGAATTTTATGTCGGCGGTCCTTCTTCCATATCGCTCTCTTATGCCATCCGGCCGTACATCCACGCTGCGGTCCACACTCCGGATCGCGTCACCATAGGCGTGAAAATGTCCATTCCCTCAAATATCGGCGAAGCGCGGGAAACGCGCGGCCGGGATACGGGTTTGCAATTCGTCGTTGGGCAGGATGAAACGGGCCGCTGGATCGCGGTGGAGAGCAGTGGTCGGGGAGGAGGAATCTTCGTCAACCGACAAGCCGCATTGAACTACGCGACGTTCGAGGCGGGCCGGCGCCCGGACGCCGTGCGGTGTTCGACCGAACCGTTGGCTTTATGGCGCGCGAACGCCGCCGGCGGACACGGAGCACGAAGATGATCGAACTCATTCGAAAAATAATCGACGCAAGGGGCCTTTTGCCGGTGGCGGCGCGCACGCTTGCTCCAAACGCCAACCTCTATGACGCCGGGTTCTCCCCCTTCGCCGCGATACAATTGACGCTCGCGCTGGAGGAGGCGTGCGGCGTCGAATTTCCCAGGCAAATGCTGCGCCGACAGAGCTTTTCGTCGCTCGATTCGATCGCCGCCTGCCTGGAGCGCGTGGAACGAAAAGCAGCGTAATCGCCGAGCACGGAGACCGACGCCGACATGTTCGACGCGGTCCCCGTCGATCGGAATATCCGGTGATGTCGGTTTAGAACTCTCCGCGCGCGGACGAATATCCGTGTTGCTCCATTGCATTGCATTGCGCTTCGTTTTGCGCGCTCGGGGCCAGGAAGCGTAATCAAGAAGCGTAATCAAGTCGAGCGCTTGCCTGGCCCATGGGAAATCGATCATGATCGGCGCCGTTTCACGTTGTGACGGGCGCGAAAAAAGGGATGTACGATGACGGTCGCGGGCTGGCTTGAGATCGCGCTGACACTCGCGCTGGTAGTCGTTGTCGCTTGGCCGCTGGGCGCTTTCATGGCCGCGGTTTTCGATGGACGAAAGACGCTCTTGACGCCGCTGGCGGCGCCCGTCGAACGCGGCCTTTATCGGCTATCCGGGGTCGATCCAAATAAGGAGCAGGACTGGCTCGACTATACGCTATCCATGATCATTTTCAGCTTTGGATGTTTTCTGGCTCTGTATTTAATCATGCGTTTCCAAGCGCTTCTCCCCCTAAACCCGCTGGCGCGAGGCGCCGTTCCTCCCGACCTCGCCTTCAATACGGCGATCAGCTTCATCACCAACGCCAATTGGCAGGCCTACGCCGGCGAGACGACGATGAGTCATTTCACGCAGATGGTCGGCCTTACCGCCAATAACTTCCTCGATACGGCGGTCGCCGTGGCCCTGGCGCTCGGTTTGACGCGCGCCCTCGCGCGTCAGCAATGCGCGACGATCGGCAATTTTTGGGTCGATCTGACACGGGCGGTGCTCTATGTGCTGCTGCCGCTCTCCATGCTGGTGGCGCTGGCTCTTGTGTTTTTGGGCGCGCCCCAGACGCTGCAAGGGGCGATGGAAGCNNGGCGGCGGTTTTTTCAACGCCAATTCGGCGCATCCGTTCGAAAATCCGAGCGCCCTGTCGAATATGCTGGAGTCATGGAGCCAACTCGTTGTCCCCGTCGCTTTGCTGTTCGCCTTCGGCCGCATGGTGGGCGATCCTCGGCAGAGTTACAGCCTGTTCGCGGTGGTGACCATCATCTTTTTCGTAAGCCTGGCCACGCTCTACCACGTCGAAGCAGCAGGAAATCCGCTGTTGACGGAGCTTGGCGTCGATCCGGTCGGCGGGAATCTGGAAGGCAAGGATTTGCGCTTCGGTCAGGCGGGCGCCGCCCTGTTCGCGGTCGCGACCACGGGGACCGGAACCGGCGCCGCCAATGCGACCTTCGACTCGCTCATGCCGATTGGCGGCCTCGTTCCCATGGTCAATCTGCTCATGGGCTGCATCGCGCCGGGTGGCGCCGGAACGGGACTCTACTCCATTCTTCTGCTCGCCATCATCGCCGTTTTCATCGCCGGGCTCATGGTCGGTCGCACGCCGGAATATCTCGGCAAGAAGATCGAAGCGCGCGAAATGAAGCTCGCCATGCTGTCCCTGCTGCTTACGCCCGCTCTCGTGCTGACCTTCGCCGCCATATCCGTCAATTTGAAAACGGCGCTTGACAGTCTCGGCAACGCGGGTCCGCATGGATTCAGCGAAATCATTTACGCCTACGCTTCGACCGCGGCCAACAACGGCTCGGCTTTCGGCGGACTTTCCATCAACACGCCTTGGTTCAATACAACAACCGGCGTCGTCATGCTATTGGGACGCCTCGGCGGCGTCGTGCCGATCATGGCCCTCGCCGGCTCGCTCGCCCAGAAGAGAAAAGCGCCGCCGTCGCTGGGCGCGTTTCCGACGCACGGAACACTCTTTGTCGTCGTGCTGATTGGGGTCGTGCTGATCGTCGCGTTGCTGCAATTCTTTCCGATACTCGCGCTTGGACCGCTGGCCGAGCATTTCATGTTGGCGGGAGGCAAAGCGTTTTGAAATTCGCGGCGCCCAGCAGGCGAAGAGCGAAAGGTCTGGCTATGATGTTCAAGATCGGCATCAATGTGGGCGTTGTTTTCGTGGTCGCTTTCAGCGGGTCCGCCGCCGGATTCGCGCAGACCGCGCCAAGCGACGGCGCCGGTTCGCCGGAAAAGTCGAGCTACAGCTTTTTCAATCCGACCCCTGAAGACCAGTTGCGTGACCTGTGCACCGACCGGCCTCCCAAAGCCAATCTGCCCTGCACCGTCGACCCCGGGCATTTCCAATATGAGTCCGACGTCTTCAACTGGACGCGTTCGGTCTCCGGCGGCACGACGACCGACACCTTTCTCTACACCAATCCGACGCTCAAAATCGGTCTGACGAACACGATCGATCTCGAAGCGAATATGGCGCCGTTCGAGCGCGTCGTGACCAAGAGCGCTTCGGGCCAACAAGTTTTTGATGGCGTTGGCGATCTTTATGTTCGCGGCAAGGTCAATCTGGCGGGGCCGGACGGCGGCGATTTCCAATTGGCTGTCATCCCCTACGTCAAGGCGCCGACGGGTTCGCCGGGCGTCAGCAACAGGGCGGTGGAAGGCGGACTCATCGCGCCGGTTTCCTTCGCGCTGCCACAGGGTTTCACGCTGCTGTTCGATCCGGAGTTCGACATGCTGCGCAACGCCAATGATTTCGGACATCACGCCAATATCCAATTCCTCGGCAATCTCAGCCATGCGCTGATGGAGAACGTGACGGGATATGTCGAACTCTGGGGCCAGGAGAACAGCGATCCGATCAAACCAAACAAACAGGCTTCGCTCGACCTCTCGCTCGCGTGGCTCGCCTGGAAAAAATCGCCGAGTCTGCAATTCGATCTCGGAGCGAATATCGGCTTGACCGCGGCGACGCCGAGGCTGCAGCTATATTTGGGCGTTTCGCAAAAGTTTTGAAATAGCCACGGATTTCGGCCCTTCGACCCGCCTGAAGCGTCTTCCCTAATCATGCAATTTATTTCAATGCGACCAGCGCCATTCTCACGAGTTCCGCCAAGCTGGTCGCTTGGGTCTTTTTCATCAAATTGGCGCGGTGGACTTCAATGGTTCTCGCGCTAAGATCCAGTTCTTGCGCAATGGTTTTGTTTGACAACCCGTTGAGCAAACACGCCAGCACTTCTTCTTCCCTCTTGCTCAAGGTTGCGAATCTCTCTTTGATCATTTGTGTTTCCGCGTCAGGCGCGGGTTCGCTTTCTTCCCGCGCCAACGCCGCGCGAACGGAGTCGAGCAGAGCGTCGCCGTCGAACGGCTTCTCAAAGAAATTCATCGCTCCCTGTTTCATCGCGGCGACCGCCAGTGGAACATCGCCATGCGCGGTGATGACGATGACCGGCATGGAGACGCGGCGCTCTTTCATTTTTTCCAACAAATCGAGTCCGCTCATTCCCGGCATGCGCACGTCCGTCACCAGGCAACCGCAGTCGTCTTGTTGGATCATATCGAGGAATGTTCGCGCGGATTCATGTGCGCGAACCGCATAGCCCTCCGCCGTCAACAAACTGGTCAATGCGGCGAGAACCGCTCGATCATCGTCGACAATGCAAACGGTTGCGTTATCGGGCGTTTTGAGGTCGCGCTCTAAGTCCATGATAGACATAGATAGTGCGCGATCAGACAATGGCATCGCGCTGTGTTCCGCTTTCGCGAAAAAACGCGCTAACCCGTCTTATTCACCCGACCGACGCGCATTGCTGATTTT
>PLZT01000707.1 GCA_003152255.1 Methylocystaceae bacterium
AGCGGACCGCGTTGGACTTTCATGATTCGCGCCGCGTCGCGCGGCCCGTTCGTGTTACAGTCCGCCCGCGAAAAATCACGGACGACGTCATGATTCAGGTCACCCCTTCCATCGCCATCGACGAAAGCGAGCTGCATGAAGATTTCATGCGCGCGTCCGGCGCCGGCGGTCAAAACATCCAGAAGGTGGAGACGGCGGTTCAATTGCGCTTCGATGTCGCCAATTCGCCCAATCTGCCGGCGCCGGTGCGCGCGCGGCTTGGGACGCTCGCCGGCCGGCGCATGACCAAGGCGGGCGTGCTGATTATCTCGGCGCAGCGCCACCGGACGCAGGAGCGCAACCGCGCCGACGCGCTCGAGCGGCTGCTGGCGCTGATCCGCGAGGCGGCCGCGCCGCCGCCGCCGCCCCGCCGCAAGACAAGGCCGACGCTGGGCTCGAAGCAGCGCCGCCTCGACGGCAAAAAGCTGCGCTCCGGCGTCAAATCGCTGCGCGGCGCGCCGGACCTGTCATAGGGATAATTGGGGGAGAGTCGGATTGGCTCGAAGCTCCAAACTCCAAACCTTTGGGGCTGCATTGTCGGCCTAAAATCAGGGGCATGCGATCGCCACGTTAGCTTGGATTGCCATGGCGCCTGTTGAGAGCATCGACAATCCGAGACGCGACATATATCCCGGCGCCAGCCCCTATTAGCAAATGAAGGTTTTTCGAGGTCTGATCCATCACCGCTTTGGCTGCCACAGGTCCTGACCTCCCTGCAAAATCCAGTAGCGTCCGCTGGATGTTAGGGAGGCGAAGCTGGTCCATCGCCGCCGTTATCGGACTTACGATAGGCATCCGCGCCAATTCGGCTTCGGCGATTTCGGCGCTTCGTCGTTCGCGCGCGCGCGCAACCATGTAAATCACCAATGCGACGACCAGATAGGCGCCGCACAATATGAGATAAGCCACAGGTGGACTAAAGCGCTCCTGGAGATAGGAGTCCGCCGCGGCGGTGCCAAAGCCCACGGCGACCAGCAATGGAACGAGTGCAATAGCCGTTCCCGAAGCATGGCTGACGGTGGACTGGATTTTGTGTTCCAGCCGCTTGAGGATGGGCTCTACGAACATGGCGGACTCCTTGCTAGACTCTGTTAGCGTCCAGATTTCCACATCGCGCCGAGCAAGAAGCCGGCGGCGATCGACAGGAGCACGGTCGTGCCCGGTTGACTGCGCGCCGCCTCGGTGACCGCATTGCGCAGCGTGCCGATGACTTCACCGGCATTGCCCGCGGCCTCGGAACCGCGATCCTTGGCCTCCGACAGGGCGCCGCTCGCCCGATTGGCGACATCGGAAACTTTTCCCTTAACCTGTTCCGCCAGCGGTCCGATTTGACTCGCGATCGCGCCGCCCGCGTCTTGCCTCTCGCTAATTCCTTGCGGATCGTAGGAACCCATGATTCTTTCCCTCGCGTTTTCGTGCCCCCCGTGCTGCCCCCATAACCCGCGGCAACTCCATTTGTTCCGTGATGCGACGATTGTCGCCGGCGCGTGTGGCTAGGTGATCGGCCGAACCGGGCCTTTACGCAAAGCGGACGGTGCTGGCTTGGGTTCTTGGGGCGCCTTGTGGAGTGGTCCGACCGCCATTGCCGCGCTATCTCAATGACGGGCTGGGCGGAACTCGCGGGACACGCATAACATGAGATGTAATGCTTTCGCCGGAGCGTTGCTGCTGCGGGCGGCGCTGCTTTCGAGCTCGTTTATCGTGTTCGCGCCTCTCCTGGCGCAAAACGCCGCCCCTCAACAGCCAGTCGATCAAAATAATGAGACGGCTCCGCGGCAGGAAAGCGGCCCATCGGTCAGCGAAAACGTGGCGCCGGATCTGGGGCCCGAAACCGTACGCGCGACCGCCGACGCGGCGCGGCGCTACATGGAGATCGCCGCGCGCGGCGGTTGGCCGCGCATTGCGCGTCCTCTGCATCCCGGGGCGAAGGGCGGCGACGTCGCGCGATTGCGACAGAGGCTAGGGGCGGAAGGTTATCTCGGCGAAGACGCCGGCGGCGGCTCGGATTGGGACGAAGGACTCACGGACGCGGTCAAGCGATTTCAGGCCAATCATGGGCTCGATCAAACGGGCGATGTGTCACGCGCGACCCTGCGCGAACTCAATATTCCGGCCGCGGCGCGCGCAAAGCAGTTGGAGGCAACCGCCGGGCGGCTTTCCCGCCTGCATTTTCACTTCCCGCAAAGCTACGTCGCTGTGAATATCGCGGGCGCGTCGGTCGAGGCGGTCGAGGACGGCAAGGCGGTGAGCCGCTTCACGGCGATCGTCGGAGGGAAGCGCCACAAGTCGCCGCAGCTCACGGCGAAGATCGTCTCCGTCGATATCAATCCGACGTGGACCGTGCCGGTTTCGATCATCAAAAAGGAGATGGCGCCGCGACTGCGCCGCGATCCCAACTATCTCGCGCGCCAGCATATTCGCGTGCTCGACGGTCGAGGCCACGAGGTCGACCCGCGAAAATTGCGGCGCCTTTCGGCGACGCGCGCGGCGCATTTCACGTTCCGCCAGGACCCCGGCGCGAAAAACGCGCTTGGCTCGTTACGCCTCTCGATGCCCAACAAGGACGACGTCTACATGCACGACACGCCGCAAAAAGAACTATTCGATCGCGACTACCGCTTCCTATCGCACGGCTGTGTGCGCGTGAACGGAGTCTACGATCTCGCGGCGTGGCTTTTGAACGTCTCGGGCACGGGGTCCGAGCAATGGGACAACGAGAAGTTGCGAAGCGAGACCGAAAAGGGACGGACCGAGAAAATACGGCTTGCGCATCCGGCGCCGGTGGTTTGGGCCTATCTAACCGGCTGGGCCGAACCGGACGGCATGGCGCGGTTCCGTAGCGATATTTACGGCCTCGACAAAAAGACGCGCTTGCCGCCGGCGCATGGGACGCCGGTGGCGCTCCGGCGTTAGGTGAAGGGCTCTCGGGCATGCGCACGGCGTAGTCGACGCATGTTCTTCGCCAAAATGTCGCGCCATGGGCCTTTGTGTGTCCGCTTCAGACATCACTTTGCCGATTCTTGAGAATGCGCGCCGCAAATTGCGCAGGCTCGTCAAGCTGATCGAGCCCAAGGACCGCAAGATCGTCTACACGGATTTCGAGGACGAAATCGGCGCTGCGATCGAAACGGAAGCCCAACCTATGATTCTATAAAATGGAATTTATTCAAGGTATTACACAAAGCTTTGGTCGGAGTGAGAGGATTCGAACCTCCGACCCCCTCGTCCCGAACGAGGTGCGCTACCAGGCTGCGCTACACTCCGACATAGCGAACTTGCGTCGCCACAGCCCGGCCTCGCGGCGGGCTCGCGGCCGCGCTTTCGCGTCCGCGCCGCTATATAGCTTTCCCGCGTGGCGGCTGCAACACATGTTTGCGCGATACGGGCGCCGCCGTGTCAAATCTATTGGCGGACGAGGGTGACAAAGGCGAAGTCCGCCTCGTCCCTTTCGCCGCGCGGCGGGGTTTCGCGCTTGGTTTCGCGCCAGTGAGCCATGTCGAGGCTGGGGAAAAAGGCGTCGCCTTCCGGCTCCAGCGCGATTTCCGTGAGTTCGATCCGCTGCGTCTCGTCCATGAGAGCGCGGAAAATTTCGGCGCCTCCGCCGACCATGATCTCGTCGACGGCCAAGGCCTTGGCCAGTGGGCGCGCGACCGCGAGCGCCTCCAAGGGGCCGTGCGCGATTCGGACGCCGGTGGGTGAAAATCGCGGATCGCGCGTGACGACGATGATTTCGCGCCCCGGCAGCGGGCGCTGAAGCGATTCAAAAGTGCGCCGGCCCAGGATCAGCGGCTTGCCCATCGTCAGCGCCTTAAAATGCTTGAGGTCGCTGGACATGCGCCAAGGCAGCCCATTGTCCGCGCCGATCACCCCATTGCGGGCGACCGCCGCGACGGCGACGAGTTCGGGCTGCATGGAAGTTGAGCCTTTCTTTACACCGCGATCGGCGCGGCGATGGCCGGCCAGGGATCGTATCCTTCAATGTCGATGTCGTCGTAGCGGGTCTCGAACAGCGCGCCGGGCGCGAGCTTCAGCCGGGGCAGGGGGCGCGGTTCGCGCTTAAGCTGCTCTCGCGCTTGCTCAACGTGGTTGAGATAAAGATGAACGTCGCCGAAAGTCTGGACGAAATCGCCGGGAATGCAACCGGTTTCCCGGGCGATCAGATGCGTCAGCAGCGCATAGCTCGCGATGTTGAAGGGCACGCCAAGAAATACATCGGCGGAACGCTGATATAGCTGGCAGGACAGCCGCTTTTGCCCATCCGTCTCGTCGACATAAAACTGGAACAGGCAATGGCAGGGCGCGAGCGCCATTTTGTCGAGGTCGGCGGGGTTCCAGGCCGAAACGATCAGCCGGCGGGAGGATGGATCGCGCTTTATGTCCGCGACGACGCCCGCGATCTGGTCGATGACGCGCCCATCGGGACAAGCCCAGGAGCGCCATTGCCGGCCATAGACCGGCCCAAGTTCGCCCGAGGCGTCGGCCCATTCGTCCCAAATGGTCACGCCGTTCGCCCGCAGATAGGCGACATTNNTGCTTGCGCCGGCCCTCGCGCAGCAGCAGATCGAGGAGATCGAGATATTGTCGCATCGCTCGATTTAATCGCTTCGGATGGCGGCGTCCACCGCGTCGCAGCTACGTTTCACCTAAAGGCAGCCGCACCTCGAATAGCGAGCCGCTCCCTTTCTGGCTCAGCACGGTTATGGAGCCAAGATGCAAATCCACGACGACCTTTACGAGAAAGAGCCCGATTCCCGTTCCCACGATGCTCGCGACATTGCTTCCGCGATAATAGCGCTCGAACAAATGAGGAATATCGTCCTCGGCTATTCCGATTCCTTCATCCTTCACGCAAATTACAATCTGCTTTTCTTCGGCATGCGCGCTAACGGCGATGGTTCCCCCACCGGGAGAATATTTCACGGAGTTGGCGACCAGATTGCTGAACGCCTGGAATAATAAATTTTTGTCTCCAATTATTCTCAATGAATTGTAACCAAGATCCTCAATAATAATGGCGTTCGTTGAGATTTCTCTATGCAATTTGCATACTTCATGCAGGAGCGCGCGCATATCGAATTCGCTCTTGTGCATGTATAAATTTGGCTTCTCGTCAAAAAAGTTACTTGATTTCAATATGTTATCTATCATTACGCTCATGCGCTTGACCGCGATCCGTATCTTTTGAGCTCTCTCGACCACTTTTTCGTAGGAGAACGGTTCGTGCGAGTTAATCAATCTCTGCGCGTGGCCGTCGATGATGGTCATCGGCGTGCGAAATTCATGGGAGGCCATTGAAATAAAGTTTCTCTGCTGTTGATTCAGGCCACGCTCATGCGCGAGCTTCTCCTCCAGCATTGTTGCTTGCGACGCCAATCCGCGCTGACTAACCTTCAATTCGATGGCGTTGCTCCTAAAAATGGTCACGGCGCGGGCCATCTCGCCCAGTTCATTGGGGCGATCGGCGCCGGAAACGTCCACGTCCATGTCTCCCTGAGCCAGCAAATGCATGCAGTTCGCGAGCTTTTTGAGCGGGACGGCGACGGTGCGCGTCACATACAGGAGTATTACCAGCACGGTGAACGCGCTCAGCGCCACCGCGGCGCTGATATAGTTCCAAGCCTCTTGAATTGCGACCGTCGCGCGATTGCTGGCCTGTTGAGCATGCAAATTATTTTGGTCATTTAACTTTTCCAGCAAATCGCTGGCGGCCGCGAAGGTGCGGCTCGACGAGTTGAGGTAGATCGCGATCGCATGGGCGTTGTTTTTTGTGGAGCCTTCGTTGAAGACTCGTTCGGCTTCCGTTCTATAGTTTCTCCATACTTGCTGAAATTCGGAGTATAATTTCAGCCCCAACGGGTCATGTATCACGCTCTCATAATTATGTCGCGACCGCTCTATCGCTTGGTCGAGCTCTCTTGTCTCCTTGGACTGGTCCACGAGGACGCCAGTCTGGGCGGATAGCAAAAAGTTTGCCTCCATCGCCCTAAAATCAGAGGTATAATTGCTTAGATCGCCAAGATAGCGGGTGCTCTTCAGCCAACGATCACGAATTGCCGAGGACTCTTTGTTGAAATCGTCAAGTCTTAGTAATCCAAACAAGCCGAAGCCTATTAGAATGCCAAATAACAAAGCGAATGATGCCGTGAGGCGAAAGATAATTGACTGCGTTCGCCTCATGAGGCTGCTATGGCTCTATGAATCCGGCGATAGTCGCCTTGACGGCGGCCTGAATACGGGTCGCCACGCCTAATTTGTCCCGTGCGTTGTTCAGGTGGAAATTGACCGTCCTCTCCGCGATAGCCATAATCAAAGATATTTCTTCAGAGGTCTTTCCACGCGCCGCCCACATCAGCGCTTCTATTTCGCGATCATTTAAGTGATGCTGTGTCGGCCACAATTGCATTCTTGCAACGCGCTTGATTCGAGCGCTGATAATCGCGTGCAGAAGATTAAAATCGATGGGCTTGGCGACGTAATCGTCCGCTCCGAGCAATCGCCCTTTCAGTTCGTCGTTTCTGTCGTTCATGGCGGTTAAAAATATAAACGGCACGCGTGCGAAGCGCGGAGCGATCGCTTTCAGGCCCTCGAGAATTTCGAAGCCGGACATGAAGGGCATATTGATGTCCGAGAGAATAATGTCCGGATGCGATTTTAGCAGCGCGGACCAGCCGTCTCGCCCATTGTTGGCGACAATAACGTTATAGCCCCTGTTTTCCAGTTCTTCAGAAATCAGCTCGGCCGTGTCCAGATCGTCCTCTATGCACAGAATCGTCTTGCGAGTCGCGCGTTCGGCCTTCGCTTGCAATTCTTCGCCCAGGGAGACATCTCGCGGCTTTCGCGCGAGGGACGTAGACGCTTTTGGCATTGGACACCCACTGTATGACGCGCGGCTGTTCGTCGCGATCCAGCGTGACCGAAATAAGCGGTCAGGACTAAGAATGGCCATGTGTGTGCTGCGGGCATTCCATAACTTTATATGTGTAGTTGCATATCGCATGCCTAACGCCACGTTAACAAATAATACCGACACCTTATGCGGACGCGCGGTTCGCTCGTCTTGAAGACGGCAGATTAACAATAAGAACGGGGATGAGGCGCCGTCGCCAGCCATCCATCCAAGATGTATTCGTTATGTTCATTTATATTTTTGGCTCACCAGATTTGCCGGTGTTGCGATATGATAAGCCGTCGAATCGCCCCGAGAGTCGCCGCGAGGCCGTGTCCAGGATTTGGCGCTATGCGCCGCCGCAAGAGTGTTCCGCATCCGGCAGGCGCCAGCTCTTGTGGGTGCGCAGATTGGTGCTGTTGTACACCTTGCCGCGGTCGTCGCCCTTGGGGCAATTGCGGTCTTATGTAGCAACCGCCACCATCGCTTGACAGGCATCGCGATCTCGCCGAGAGTGTTCGTGTTATGTTCTCATTGGCGAGGCTCTCATGTCCCAGCATTTCCTAATGTCGGCGGCGGCGCGGTCGCTCAGCATCGGCAAAGTGATGCGGATGTCCGACCAAGGCGCCGAGAACGTTTTCGCGCGCCTGCGTTGGCCAACAACCGACGGCAAGCCGGTGTGTCCGG
>PLZT01000208.1 GCA_003152255.1 Methylocystaceae bacterium
CGTGTGTTGAGCGGTCGCGCCATCACCGCGCGGCGAGGGTTTCGGTTGTCTTCCGTTCCTATAGGCGCTCGGGCGAACAAAGCACGTAACGCGGCGCGAAGCTGATTCGTGCCGGTTGCGTTCGCGCCATGGGCTGGCGTTCACGATCTGGCGCGTTCGCCGCAGGCGAGCAGATAACGACGCCTTAACCTTCGCCCTTGCGGCTTCTGTTTAGTATGTGATAATATCCTTTATCCTATAGTTATAGGAGGCAGATTTGAGGCGCGACATGGACTTGATTCGGGACATCCTCCTGAAGATTGAAGGTGGGCAGAGGATGTTTGAAACGCTTTCCAGCGACGAGGCCCGCTTGCTAGAGATTCCGGTTGAAACACCGATGAGCCGAGAAGAGGCATCCTCCGATGAGGCTTGGAGCGGACCAAAGCCCGACTCCGTTTATGACACCATCATTCTGGGGGATGACCACTCCGCCGCAAAGCCGAAGCCCTGCGGCGGCCCGTTACGCCATCTAGCGGGGCGCATAAAGAAATGGTCGGCGAAACATGCCGCCCATGTGGTGCGGGTTGTGACAACGCAATGCAATCGCATTGCCGCCGGCTCGCAAGCGATCTTGCAGCGACACGTCCCACTCGAAGCGATAATCGTTCAACCACCACAGATCCTTAATCTCGCGCTTTGCGACCTCCACTCCATCGACATATAATTCGCAATTGTTGAACAGGCCGGGAAAACGGATGTGCGGTGACGCGCTCGCCTGCGCCTTTGAAAGTTTCACATTCGTGCGATACCACAGATCGCCGACGAAACTTCGCTGGTCTGGAAGACGCGCGCCTTGCGCCTGAACATAAAGGTCCGTCCGGATCGTCTCCCATTGATCGGCCGGATAGTCTTTTCTCGAAGCGACGTCGAACTCCTCTCCATGGGCGTTCCAAAACGAGAGGTCGATCGGCTGATCGAGAAATCCCCTCGCCATCCCATTCCCCGCTGGGTCGCGATGAAAATTCCAGAGCAAAGGAAGCTTGGCGATCAGGGTCCCTTTTTCGCCATTGATGAACGGGATCAGCTCGCGATATTGCTGGATCTCGCCGGGCCAAAAGGCGTAACCGCTTTCCAGCTTGGTCGTCGTGAAAGCGCTGTTCATCGCCGTCAGCTCGTCCCGCGCCCGCAGCCCTCGCTCGCCCGCCGCGACCGCTGCGGCGAAGTCGAGATCCGTCGCCGCTGACCTGACCATCGACATATAGGATTGCAACACCGTATAGCTGAGCCGCATGAAGCGCATGCGTTGCAAATAACGCTCTTCGTTGCGCGACAAAACTTTGCCCTTGGCGGTCAGTTTTTGCACGGCGGCCTCGGCCTCGCGCAGATGCACCTCCAAGCGTTCGACGAGCTCCGGCGTATAAATCGCCGGCGCGACAAAATACTCATGCTCGGTGACGATGGTGTTCTCCCAGGCCGCGAAGATCGTCTCCCAATATTTCTTCATCGGCCCGGCGGCTGGCCCGAAGAATTTCACATAAAAATCATCGAGCAGAGTGGTGATGTCCTCGTCCGGATTCCACATCAGGCGGGCGCGCAAATATAAATTGATGAAAGTCGTCGCCAGGGCGTTCCGGCTTTCGGTGTTAACGCCCAAAATGCCCGCGTCGCGGTAATGTTTGACGTCCTCGTGAAACGCCATGTGCGAAGGATTGGGCAAGTCGCGCCAGACCAGCATCGACTGGTCATAGTCATAGATCGAGAGGCGCCCTTCGGTCACCCTCGCCCAGCGGTTCAAGATGTCGCGATACTCTCTTTTTTGAGGTGAGCGCGGATCGTCCATGCCGTGGTTTGGATCTATGTCGATCGGCGCTAATTGCACGAAAAACATCGGGTCAGTCGTCATCTCCCGTACGGGAGGGAGGGTCATGTTCAAATAGGCAAGAAAGCCGATCTTCGACGTGCTGGCCGGGTGTTTCTCGCGCAAAATCCGAGCGACATTGTTGTAGAGCTCGAGCATTGGGTCGGTTATCGACCAGGTGAAATAATATTTGTCCCATTGCAGATGCGTCAGGCGCTCATCTATTTCGGCTTCGCTAGTATACAGTCTGTCTTGGATGGACAGAGAAAAGTTCTGGTTTGCCGCATAGAGGCTGTCCACTTTGCCAGCAATATGCGCCGCGGTCGTTGGATCGGTCAGCGCGAAGCCGGCCCCGCTTTTCTCTAAACTTTTCGTGTATGTTCCGAGGGCGTGTCCGGCCGGCGGCAGATCGCCACGGCCAGTCATCATGTTGCGTTTTTGGAAGATTTCCCGACCCGTGTCATCGCCAAGCCATGAGACCCAGTAAGAGCGTATTTCGAATGGCGAAGACCAGGCGTAATCCAGCGCACCGATTTTCAGCTCGCGTTCTTCCGGCGCGCACTCGCCGAAATCGCCGGGCATGAACCACCGCACCCCCCAGCGACGAAGCAGTTCGGCGGCGGCGAAATAATGAGCCTCGTCGCCATTGCCGGCGAGATAGACCCGATTGGCCTCGCGCCGCAGCACGATCCCGTCGGTGCGCAAATAAGGATGCTTCTTGATGACCGCGGCAAGGGACGCGCGCAACTCCGGCTTCGCCAACAACGCCTGTTCGCCGACGATCAGCAGTGGCCGACGACTCGCAAGCGCCGCTGCGACGGCGTCTGACGTGTCGGCGATGGGAAGTTTGGCGCCGGTCATCATTTCGATATATTTGGCCAAATCCTCGGCGGCCAGTCGTTCGTGAGGGCCCGCGCCCGGCGCGCGCACTATCACGGCGTCGCTGGCTCTGTCCTTAGCGATGACGAGTTCGCTGGCCGCAGGCGAGCCGGCCGTCGCCGAAAGGCATTGCGTCGCCATAAAAAGCGGCGCCATGCAGAGCCAGAACGTCACAGTTACGCGCCCTATCCGTTGGGAAGATGAGCAGGCCGCCATCTAAGCTCTCCTTTTGCCGTCATCGCGAGACTCATCGTTCCCTGGTGCTCGCAAACACACGTCAAGGCCGCAATGTTCGGCCTTGACGTGTGTTTGCCCCGAATTCAGTCCGGTTTAACCGGGATTCGCCGGATGGGCCCCGGTTCGGATGCAAAGATGCTCGGATTTGCCGCCTTTGACAAGGCGGAGCCAAGATTTCGCGACGCACGCCAAAGATGTCAGCTGACAGCTGTTAGC
>PLZT01000385.1 GCA_003152255.1 Methylocystaceae bacterium
CCTCGGCGTCGTAAAAATATTTGCAGGGGATTTGTTTGCGGCCGGCGTTCAGCCCCGCCAACAGCGCGCGGGCGAAATCATCGGCGTCCACGCCCTGGGTTGTTGAGCCGCCTATCGCCGCGTGGCGAGAATTGGAGTCGCTCATGGGTCCTCGGCGAGTCGAATGCCGCTGAACTGCCAACGTGCGTTCGGCGGAAAGAAATTGCGGTAAGTGGGCCTGATATGCCCATCGGGCGTGGCGCAAGAACCGCCTCGCAACACGACCTGGCCGATCATGAACTTGCCGTTGTATTCCGCGGCCGCGCCGGAGAGCGGTCTAAATCCTGGATAGGGATCGTAAGATGATCGCGTCCATTCCCAGACATCTCCGTAAATCTGAGTTAAGCCGGGCCCATCGACGCTTCGCGCCGGATGGGGGCGGGCCAGATCAAGAAAATGCCCGGCGACCGCCTCCGTGGCGGCGGCGGCTTCCCATTCAAACTCCGTGGGCAGCCGCTTGCCCGCCCACTCCGCATATGCCGCGGCCTCATAAAGGCTGACATGGGCGACGGGCTCGTCCGGATCGAGCATCTTGACGCCATTGAGCGTAAATATTCGCCAGTCGCCGTCGTCATCCTTGAACCAATACAACGGCGCACTCCAGCCTTGGGCGCGCGCGGTCGCCCAGCCGTCCGAAAGCCAGAGCCGCGGCCGATCGTAACCACGTTCTTCGATGAAGCCGAGATATTCGCCGCAGGTTACGGGACGCGAGGCGAGGCGATATGGCGCGAGCAGCACCTTGTGCCGCGGCCCCTCGTTGTCATAGGCGAAGGCGTCGCCATCGTGGCCGATGGACACGGCGCCGCCGCGAAAATCAATCCAGCGCATCGGCGCCGCGGGATGAACGGCGGTGATCGCGGGCGGGGCGTAACACGGGAACACTGGGTTGCGGAAGAAAGCATGCTTGATGTCGGTGAGAATCAATTCCTGATGCTGTTGCTCATGATTGAGGCCCAGATCAATCAGCGTCGCCACGGATGGGCGCACGGCGTCGTTCGCTCTTTGGAAGAGATCGGCTATCGCTTCATCGACGTGGCGCCGGTAAGCTATCACCTCGGCGGCGGACGGCCGCGTTATCAAGCCTCGCTCGGCTCTGGCATGGCGCGGCCCGAGCGCGTCGTAATAGGAATTGAACAGAAACGAATAGCCGCGGTCAACGGGCTTATAGCCTGCATCGAAACGCTCCAGGATGAAGGTCTCGAAAAACCACGCGGTATGGCCGAGGTGCCATTTCGCGGGACTGGCGTCGGGCATCGACTGCACACATTGGTCCTCGGGACTAAGGCGCGCGGCGAGTTCCTCGGTAAAACGACGGATTGCGGCGTAGTGCTCCAACAGCCCTGCCCAGGCGTCATGCGCGTAATCGGCAATCTCGCTTGGCATCGCAATTCCCCGTCGCTGACCTTGACCAGCACATTTGCCCGGTTTGCGCGCTCAACCTCGGCGCGCATACCGGAGCACGACATGCCCTCGCCGACATCAAAAAGCGGCGCAGGTCTGTTTAGAACACGAACGCGCAAAGACGACCGGAGTTCCAGAGACGCGCTCGAGACCAAAGCCGACCGATCGCTTCGCCCAGGCTCGTCGCTATTCGAGCGGCGGAGAAGAACAGGCCGACGGTCACGATCGCGCCGGCTCGAAAAGTGGAGCCTTGGACCTTGCGCTACCTTGTCGCACGGAGCCTTCGCAAGGCATGTTTGGACGTCGAGGCGGCTTCGATCATGCTATTCGAGATCGCGAGCAACGACCGAAACCGCGTTCCGCCAATTTCACCTCGCGTGTAGTATGGCGAGTTGAACCGCTCCGCGACTTTCCAGCACCTCGACCGATACATCGCCTCTGTGACGACGGATTTTAACATCGAGACTTGCCTCTCCTAACCGCAGTCTTCGAAGTACTACTTCGTCGAGAGAAGCGGGTAGATGCGGATTTCTCATACGGATTTCACCGGCCTGGGGATCGAATTCCAGCCCAAGCGAGGCTGCAAGCAAGGCGAACGGAGTTGCGCTCGCCCAAGCCTGCGGCGAGCAGGCGACAGGATAGAGCGTGGGTCCGCGACCTCGTGCGCGCTCCAAGCCGCAAAACAGCTCCGGGAGCCGTCGAAACTCCATATAGCTCGCCGCCTCGAACAGAGCCGTAAATACGCGCTCGACGGCTGTCTGTTGGTTGTAACGGGCGAGGCCGAGCGCGATGAGGCTGTTGTCATGTGGCCAGATCGAGCCGTTGTGGTAGGACATGGGATTGTATCGCGATTGCCCCGACGCAACCGTGCGAATGCCCCAGCCCGAGAAAAATTGTGGCCCCAAAAGATCCTTCGCCACGTGCGCGGCGCGTTCGGCCGAAGCAATCCCGGTGAACAAGACCTGACCGGCATTTGACGTGCGGACGCGGCATGGCTTTTTCGCCCCGTCGAGCGCGAGCGCATAGGTTTGGAGGTCGGGACACCAATACGCGGATTCGAATCGCTCGGCCAGGCGCTCTGCCTCTAGCTCCAGTCTGACCGCGTAGATCTCTTGTCCCATCCGCCGCGCATAGCGTGCGATTGCGCGCTTAGCCGCGAAGACGTAGCCTTGAACTTCGCAAAGGGCGATCGGCCCCTTGGCGATGCTGCCGTCAGAATGAAAGATTGCATCGTGAGAATCTTTCCACCCCTGGTTCAGCAGTCCCTGTGGTCCCGCCCGCTCGTATTCAACAAATCCGTCCTGGTCAGGATCACCGAAGCCGTCGATCCATTGCAACGCTGACTCGATTGAAGGCCAAAGCCGCGCAAGCGTCTCGGCATCGCCCGTGCGTTCAAAATAGAGACCGGCGAGCAGCACGAAAAGCGGGGTCGAATCGACGCTCCCATAGTACAGTCCGAACGGAATCTCATGGAGCGCCGCCATTTCGCCGCTGCGCATTTCATGCAGAATTTTTCCAGGCTGGGCATCCGCCTCCGGATCGGTGGTCTTCGCTTGATAGGCGGCAAGGCGCTTCAGCACGCCGCGGGCGACGCCAGGATCGATCCACAGCATTTGCAAAGCGGTGATGAGGCCATCGCGGCCAAATGTCGTCGAATACCAGGGAGTGCCAGCATAAGGATATCGCCCTTCGGGCGTCTCGGTCGTCAACATATGCAGGTCAGCCATCGACCGGCACAACACCTCATTGAAAATCTGGTTCGAGGTCTCGACGGTGGTCGCGTCTGGGGTCGCCGCTTTTAACTCGCGCCGGGCCGCGCGTACGCCACGGAACAATTGCAACGGCTTAGGGTCGCCGACTGGGTTGCAGTCAACCGTGAGAAAGATCGATCTGGTCCGGCCCGGAAGGAGATCGACGGCGTAGGATGCGCTGGCCACGTCAAGCGTTTTCGGGACCGGGGCGAATGTCAAGTTTGTGTGTCGCAGCTTGCCGTCGAGGCCCTGATATCTGAGCGCCACCCGATCTGGCGCGATCGCGTTACGGACAATGACCCCGCGCTTTTCGCGCCGCAATCCACGCACCTCGAAAAGGTCGGCGAAATCACTATCGAAGGCGAGTGAGAGGCGAACAGCGAGCCGCCGAGCGCCGTAATTGCGTAGTCCGACTCTTTGATAGGCGACACCGCGCCACAGGAACGCGGTGCGCAGGATGTGCACCGTATCCTTGGCGAGGATAAGACGCCTGTCGAAGAACAAATCTGGATTTGTGAGATCGACCGTGAGAATGGCGTTATCATCGCTCATATTCGAGCCGAGCAAGAGCGGCTGAAACTCGTTCAGCGATAACTCCAGGCGGGATAGGTGTCGTGTATCCGCATGAAAAAGCCCGTCCGAACCACCCGGCGAGGCGCCGATATCTCCGTGGCTATCGAGAACGAGAAAGCTATCATCATATTTCAAGGTGCGCCGAGGCCGCGCCGCCGGCCCGGTCGCGATAATATAAGACGGCGCCTCAGCAGCCGCGTCCAAGTTCGCGTGCAGCTCGGTTAACGGCTTCGTTATGGGCGAATCTGAAGGCATAAGAAAGATTTGATGTTGTCGTTGGCTGGACTCCGTTCCGGCCCATATAACGTTTACATAGTTCTGGCGGCGGAAAGTCGAGGAGGTCTCGTCGATGAGGATCGCCCAAGTTGCTCCTTTGTGCGAATGCGTGCCGCCCAAGCTCTACGGAGGCACGGAACGTATCGTATCGTATCTGACCGAGGAGCTTGTCCGGCAAGGACACGACGTTACGCTGTTCGCCAGCGGCGACTCCAAGACCTCGGCCAAGCTTGTGCCTTGTTGCGACATGGCGCTGCGGCTCAATCCGTCGATCGTGGACCCGCTGCCATATCACGTCATGATGATAGAACAGGTCCGGCAACAAGCGCACGAGTTCGATATCCTGCACTTCCATGTTGACTATCTGCACGCCCCGTTGGTTCGCCAATTGTCGCGTCCGACGCTGACGACGCACCATGGCCGGCTGGATTTGCCAGATTTGGCGCGCTTTTACGAGATATTTCACGACATGCCGCTGGTCTCGATCTCAAATGACCAGCGCGGATATTTGCGCCAGGCGCATTGGATCGGCACGGTTCATCATGGGCTGCCATGCGATCTACTGCCGTTTCAGCCTGCTTCCCGCGGCGGCTATCTCGTGTTCCTCGGCCGGATTTCCCCGGAAAAGCGGCCCGATCTGGCGATCGAGATCGCGGCGAAGGCCGGCGTGCCGCTGAAGATCGCGGCCAAGGTGGACCGGGTCGATCAAGCCTATTGGGACGAAAAAATCGAGCCCATGGTCCGTGCTCATTCGAATGTCCAGTTCATCGGCGAGATCAACGAGGGAGAAAAGGCGGAACTGCTTGGCAAGGCGGCCGCGTTGCTTTTCCCCATCGACTGGCCGGAACCGTTCGGGCTTGTCATGATCGAGGCGATGGCCTGCGGCACGCCCATAATTGCGCTGCGTCGCGGATCGGTTCCGGAAATCGTGGAGGAGGGCATATCCGGATTAATCGTTGACAATGTTGAGCAAGCCGTCGCCGCGGTTCGCCGCGTCGCCGAGTTGGACCGCGCCAAGGTTCGCGCGGCATTCGAGCGTCGCTTTACGGTCGAGCGCATGGCGAAAGATTACGTCGATATTTATGGTCGGCTTGTCGCGTCGCGCCGTCTATCGCGAAGGGAACCCAGGGGTTTTCTTGAGCCGGTGAGCGGCGGCGGCGCTGAACCCGGCTCTCAATCGGCGAGCCTGTCACGGCAAACCGCGCTCCAGGCTCGCTAAGGCAACAGAGCCGCGGCTTTTGCCGCTCCGGCGCCGCCGATGGTTTATGAAAGAGGCGCCGGCGGTGAAGGTCCGGAGCGCTCGCGCTGCCCATGCGCCCTCATCGATCGATCTCGCCGAAGACAATATCTAGCGAGCCCACGATCGCCGAGACGTCGGCCAACATATGGCCTCGCGTAAGGTAATCCATCGCCGCAAGGTGGGCGAAGGACGGCGCTCTGATTTTGCATCTGTACGGTCTGTTGGTTCCATCGGAGACGAGATAGACCCCAAATTCTCCCTTGGGCGCTTCGACGGCGGCATAGACCTCGCCCGCGGGCACGTGGAATCCCTCGCTGTATAATTTAAATTGCTCGATCATCGCCTCCATCGAGCGTTTCATTACGGCGCGCTTCGGCGGCACGACCTTATGATCGTTCACCGCGATTGGTCCCGCGCCTTCTTTCGAGGCTAACTTGTCCAGGCACTGCTTCATGATCCACGTCGACTGCCGCATCTCCGCCATGCGGATGCAGTAACGGTCATAGCAATCGCCGTGCTCGGAGACGGGGATGGCGAAATCCAATTCCTCGTAACATTCGTAAGGCTGCGCTTTGCGCAAATCCCACGCGGCGCCGCAGCTCCGGATGAACACCCCGGAAAAACCCAGCGCCCATGCGTCGTCGAGCGTCACAACCCCGATGTCGACGTTTCGCTGTTTGAAGATGCGATTGTCTGTAAGCAAGNNTCCTCGAGAAGCTTTTGGGGCAGATCCTGATGAACGCCGCCAATACGGAAATAGTTGGCGTGCAAGCGCGCGCCCGAGGCGCGCTCATAGAAAACCATCAGCTTTTCTCGCTCCTCGAAACCCCATAAGTTCGGGGTGAGCGCGCCAATGTCCGACGCCTGCGTGGTGATATTGAGCAGATGGGAAAGAAGCCGACCGATCTCGCAAAAGAGCACGCGGATGAGCTGCGCTCGCTTTGGAAGCTCGAGCCCCAGCAGCCTCTCCGCCGCAAGACAGAAGGCATGCTCTTGATTCATCGGCGCGACATAATCCAGCCGATCGAAATAGGGCAGCGCTTGTAGGTACGTCTTGCTCTCGATGAGCTTCTCGGTGCCGCGATGCAAAAACCCGATATGCGGATCGACGCGAGTAACCACTTCCCCGTCAAGTTCGAGCAGGAGTCGGAGCACGCCGTGAGCCGCCGGATGCACCGGTCCGAAATTTACCGTGAAGTCGCGTGCCGATTCGAGTCTCATGGCGCCCACGTGATCACATAAACTAACGCCGTCAAAAGGTGGAGGTTCCCTCCATGGTGAAGAGCGGGTTGAGGAGCGAAGGCAAGTCCGACAGCATTTTCGCGAAGGCGCGGAGCGCGGGCGCGGATCTCGTGGCCCTTGGGGAAAAGCTGAAGGAGCGCAAGGCGGAACTAAGTGAAAGGGCCGCCAGAAAAGAGCTTCATGCGAAGCCGCTCTCGTTCAAGAGCTTCGCGAAACTAGCCGAGGAGGCAAACATGGGATCTTATCAGAGTGGCCGCGATTACGAAGAACGCGGTTCCTCGCGCTATCGCGATGAGAAGTATGCGGGACACTCCCGCGATGAGCAGGGTCGTTTCGCGAGCGACGAAGACAATGGGCGCGGGCGCGGGCGCGAATACGAGCGCCGTGAGCGAGACGATAGCGATTATCGTTCATCTTCATCCTCGCACGGACGCCCCTATCAGGATGACGAATATTCTTCGCGTGCGCAGCGCATGCCGGAGCGCGACGAATATGGCCGGTTCATGAGCGACGATGACCATCGAAGCCAAGGTTACTCCCGCGGACGCGATTACGAGGACGAGCGGCGAGCTTCGCGTGGCAGCGGCCATGGCGGCTGGTTCGGCGATCCCGAAGGACATGCCGAAGCCGCGCGCCGAGGCTGGGATGAGCGCGAGGGCGAGCGTCGCTCTTACGACGAAGACACCAGAGGTTATTCGTCGCAAAGCGGCGGACGGCGCTATGAGTCCCGGTCGCGGCAGGACGAAGGCGAACGGCGCCAGAGCGGTCATGGCGGTTGGTTCGGCGATCCGGAAGGCCATTCGCAGGCCTCGCGTCGCGGCTGGCACCACCGCGGTTAGAAGATTCAATCAACAGGAGACGCACATGTCGCTTTTCGGAAAAAACATCGCGCACCTCGACGAGCTGTTCGCCGATGAGCTCAAGAACATCTACTACATGGAAAATCAGATCGTCGAAAATCTGCCGGACATGATCGAGGCCGCAACTTCGCCGGAACTAAAGCAGGCGCTTTCGGCCCATCTCAGCGAGACCAAAGGCCAGGTGAAGCGGCTCGAAAAAGTGTTCGCACTGCACGGCGCGCGCGCCACGAACGGGTCCTGCGCGGCAATCGACGGACTGATCAAAACCGCGGGTGACGCGCCGTCAGAGATCGAAGACAAGAAAGTGCTCGACGCGGCCATCGTCGCCGCGGCGCAACAGATCGAGCACCACGAGATCGCCGTGCACGGCTCGATCATCGCTTGGGCGAAAGAGCTTGGCCGCGACGATTGCGCTTCGATTCTTGCCGACACGATTGCGGAAGAGAAGTCGGCGGATCAAAAGCTGTCGGCGCTCGCCGAAGGCGGGATCAACCGCCGAGCCGCGTGATCATCCAATAATGGGTCCGTCAAATAGACGGGCTCGCACCCCGCGCGGCCAAGGGCTTACGCGAAAGGCTGCGCGGGGCGTCCGTTTAGACTCGGTCACGGGTTTGGCCTCTTCATCGTCCAATCAAACTGCTCGGTCGAAATCTCCAAAATCGAGTCATCGCCATCATGAACCGATCAACTAGCCGCGTGCGGGCGAATGTCCAGTCCGACAAGAACGCGTTCCTCGTTGGAAAGATCTCCAATGATTTTCTTTATAGGCTCCGGAAGCCGCCGAACCAGGGTCGGAACAGCCAGAATTTGATCGCCCGCGGCCAGTTGGGGTCGCTCAAAAAGATCAATGACTTCAATCGAATAGCGGCCTTCAAGATGCTCAGCGCATATCCGGTTGAGGTTTTTGATGGCGCGAATGGATTTGTCCGTTTGGCCAGCCACATAGAGGCGCAGGTTCCAAGATTCATTGGCGCTATCCGAAGCTGGATCCCCAGTGTGCTGGTTCATCGCGGTTGCCCTTTGCGTCTTTGAGGTCGTTTCCGCGCGGTGGGGACAGGGGGGCTCGCTTTACTTGAACGCCCTCTTTATCGATCTCCATGACGCGCAGTTGCGAAGAATGCGACATGCCGCGCGACTTGACGACTTGGAGTCGGCGCACAACGTCGTCGCCCTTCGACGTATTACGAACCAAAATCCAGGTGTCCATGATCGAAGATACGCTTAAGTCGGTTTGGTCGTCGTTCACTTGCAGCGTTGTAAACAGCGCGGTCAGGCCAACCGTCTTCAAATGGTCGATAAGTCGCGGCAGCATGCCCTGCGTTTGATGCAATGCACCGCTGGACAACAAGGCTGAAAGCGGGTCTACGATCGCGACGTCTGGCTTGAAATCGTCGACATCCTTGATCATCGAAGCCAGATGCGGTTCCAGCCCCTGGAAGCTCGGGCGCGCCGCATGGCAGCGCAGTGAGCCGCCGTCGATCCATGGCTGGAGATTGATCCCGATCGAGCGCATGTTGCGCGTCAACTGACTTGGACTTTCCTCAAAGGAGAAAAAGAGGCAGCGTTCGCCGCGACGGCAAGCGGCGTCCGCGAAATGGGCGGCAACGCTGGTCTTTCCGGTCCCTGCCCCGCCGCCGAGCAAGACGCTGGAGCCTTTGAAGTAACCTTTGCCTTCAAACATCGCGTCAAGACCGGGTACGCCGGTGCCGACTCGTTCGTTGGAGGCGATTTGGGCAAGGCCAAGCGATGTCACCGGCAATACCGTGATGCCGTCGCGATCAATCAGAAACGGATATTCGTTCGTGCCGTGGGCTGAACCTCGATACTTCACCACACGCAATCGGCGCGTTGATGACTGCGCGACGACGCGGTGATCCAGCACGATCACACAATCTGAAATATATTCTTCGACGCCGTGACGCGTAAGGCCGCTTTCGCCATGCTCAGCCGTGATAATGGCCGGTAGTTCACGGTCTTTTCGCCTAAAACGGAAAAAAATCCAAAGCACAGCAGATGGCCGCTGGCGCGGCCCTCGCCGCAAAGCGCGGTGACATCAAAAAAAGCGAACTAAAGGGCGCGTCGAGATCCATGGCCAAGACGAAACGCAAGGGAAAACCAGGTCACGTGGCGCACCGCTGACGCTAACGGTCAATGGCGCTTTCTGTCAGCTCAGCAGCTTCTCGATTCGTATGGGAAGATCGCGAATGCGCTTGCCGGTCGCGTGAAATACAGCGTTGGCCACCGCCGCATTGACGCCGACATTCCCGAGTTCCCCAATCCCCTTAATCCCCAAGGGATTGACCTGCGTGTCATTTTCCGGAACCAGGATCACCTTCACATCGCCAATGTCGGCGTTGACGGGGATCAGATATTCCGCAAGATTGGTGTTGTAGTAGCGAGCCGAGCGAGCGTCGATCTCCGTCGCCTCATGCAACGCCGAGGACAGGCCGAAGATAAGGCCACCCATGAGCTGGCTCTCCGCCGTTGTTTTATTGACGATAGTGCCGGCGGCATACGCACCGACCGCGCGCGGGGCTCTCACTTCGCAGGTGCGGGCATGGATCCGCACTTCAACGAATTGCGCCCCAAAGGCGAATTGCACGCGATCATCGAGCCCCGCCCCGCCCTTCATTTCGCTTCGCCCCTCGAAAAGCTTGCGCACGCCAGCGCGTTGCGAAGCATAAGGCGCGTTCTCGACATAGGACTCGATTGCGCCGCCCGAGGCGCGTTTCATCACGTCCGTTAGACTCTCCGAAACGTCGTTCTCGCCGGTGACCCGGCCATTTGCAAAGACGATCGATGATCCATCGACATCCTTCCAGGGCGATCCGTCGTCATTTTGCGCCGCGTCGATGATGCGCTTCTTGATTTCCTCGCAGGCCTTGGCCACGGCGTTGCAGATGCTCGCCGTCGTATTTGACCCGCCGGTGACGGGGGCGGGCGGCAGATCGCTGTCGCCGACGATGACATCAATGCTCTCGATCGGTACGCCGAGGCGGTCCGAGACTGTCATGGCGATGATCGTATAGACGCCATTGCCGATCTCATGCGTCGCTGTCTGTACGATCACGGCGCCTTCGGGCGTGAGCCGCACGCGGGCGCACGCCGGCGCGATCAGCGTCGGATACATGGTCGCGGCGCAGCCCCAACCGATTTGCCAGTCGCCCTCGCGCATCGAACCGGGTTCAGGCTTTCGCGCCGACCAGCCGAAAGCCGCCGCCGCTTTGTCGAAGCATGGCATCAGCGAGCGTGAGGTAAAGGGCAAGCCTTTGATCGGTTCGTACTGCGTGTCGTTGCGTCGACGTAGTTCGATCGGATCGAGTTTCAGTTTATAGGCGAGTTCGTCCATCGCGCTTTCGATCGCGAAAAGGTAAGGCGTCTCCGGTGGCGAGCGCATAAAGCCCGGCGTATTGCGGTCCGCGCGCACCATGAACACTTTGGAATCGATATTGGGACAGGCGTAAAGCCGGGTCGAAGCGTCGGTGCCGGAAACGTTGTAGTTGTCGGGGCGCGAAGTGACCTCCCAACCGTAATGGGAAAGCGACACCAGCTTGCCGTCCGCCGTCGCGCCCAGCTTGATCTGGTGGCGCGTCTCGGCGCGGTAGGTCGCAATCGTAAACCCCTGCGTTCGCGTCGCCTCGAGCTTCACGGGTCTGCCTAGGCGCTTCGCCGCTAGCGCGACGATAGCGGTACGCTGCGTGAGCGTGCCACGCGAACCGAAGGCGCCGCCGACGAAGGGCGAAACCACGCGAATGTTTTCGACAGGAGTTCCAAGCTGCTCGGAGAGTCCATTCTTGAAACCCCATACGTTTTGGCTCGACTCCCACACCGTCAGACGATCACCGTTCCAGGCGCAAATTGTCGTGAACAGCTCGATGGGGTTATGGTGCTGCGTCGGCGTGCTGTATATCGCTTCGAGTTTCTGGTCCGCGCTATCATACGCGGAGTCGGCGTCGCCCACCTTCGGGTCTTCGTGAGTCTTCGAAACATCGGCGACCGCGACGACTTCGGCGCCGTCGTGATCGAAACCGGCGGTCGCCGTCTCCTGCTGGTATTCGACTCGCAGCCGATGCGCCGCCTCGCGCGCGGACTCGAATGTTTCGGCGACGACCATGGCGACGATCTGGCCGTCATGCCAGATCTTGTTCGATGAAAGCGGTGCGATGCTTGTGCCCATATAACCGTGATCGAGCACGATCTTACCGCTTTTGATGCGTTCGCCGACGTTGCCATATGTCAAAATATCCACAACGCCGAAGACGGCCCGAGAGTCCCGCTCGTCGATCGAGACGATATGTCCACGAGCGATCGCGCTTGTGACGAGATAGGCGTAAAGCGCATGCGGCACGGGCTCGTCCATGCCGTAGACGGCCGTGCCCGCGACCTTTTGCCGCGCGTCCCAGCGCGGAGCGGCGTCGCCGATTTTCACGCTTTGTCCGGACATGCTTATATCTCCAACGCTTTCGCCGTGAGCAGCGCGCGCACCAAAGTACGACGACCGAGTTCCGGCTTGAAGTCGTTTTGCCCATGCGTGACCGCGCTTTTGAAGGCGATTTCCGCCGCCGCCCGCGCGCTGTCCTCGTCCAGTTTCCTGCCTTTCAGCGCTTCTTCGGCTTCCGCCGCTCGCCAGGGCTTATAGGCGACGCCGCCAAGCCCGATACGCGCCTCGTTCACGACCTCGCCGTGCATATCAAGCGCCACGGCGGCGCTCGCCAATGCGTATTCATATGATTCGCGATCTCGAATCTTGAGATAGAACGAGCGCTTCGTCCAAGGGCCCGAGGGAATTGAAAAGCCAGTGATCATCTCGCCCGGCTCCAAAATCGTCTCGACCTCTGGCTTATCGGGGCCGAGGGAAGCTGCTCGAAAGCAATATTCCGCGTGCGTCGTGGGCCGGAGAGATGCGCCGTTGCGCGCAGAGCAATCAGCGCTTGCGCGAAATCACCGCCATAAGTCGCGATGCACTGATCGCTGACGCCGAGCACCGCATGTTTGCGGTTAACGCCTTGCAAAGCCGCGCAGCCAGACCCCGGCGCTCGCTTATTGCAGTGGGTCCAGCTGGTGTCGCGGAAATATTCGCAACGCGTGCGCTGCATAACATTGCCGCCGAGACTGGCCATGTTGCGAATCTGCGGACTCGCCGCCAATTCCAGCGACTGGGCGATGACGGGATAATCGCGCTTGATGCGCTCGTCGTCGGCCGCCGCGGCCATGCGGACGAGGGCGCCCAGGCGCAACTCATTGCCGCGCGACTCGATCGCCCCCAAGCTTTGCTCCAACCCATTGATGTCCACTACCTCCCGCGGCCGCATGACGTCGAGCTTCATGAGGTCGAGTAGAGTAGTGCCTCCCGCCAAGAATGCGGCATTGGCGAGATTTGTCCCGCGCCGCTGCAAGGCATGCAGCGCATTGGCGTCGTCGACGCGACGATACTCGAATGGACGCACGGCTCAGCCCTCCGCGATCGAGGCTTTGGCCTGCGCGATCGCCGCGATAATATGCGGATACGCGGCGCAGCGGCAAAGATTGCCGCTCATATACTCTCGCACCTCGGCGTCGCTGCCGGCGTGTCCCTCCGTCACGCAGCCGATGCCCGACATGATTTGTCCCGGCGTACAATAGCCGCATTGGAACGCATCGCACTCCATGAAGGCCTGCTGCAGCGGATGCAGCTTGTCGCCCGAGGCAATGCCTTCGATCGTCGTCACCGGGCGCCGGACAGCAGCCGCAAGCGTGAGACAAGACAGCACGCGCTTGCCGCCGACGAGCACGGTGCACGCCCCGCATTGACCGTGATCGCAGCCCTTTTTCGAGCCCGTGAGGCCGATATGTTCACGCAGCGCGTCGAGTAACGTCGTGCGATTGTCGAGCACTACGCGATAGGGCGTCTCGTTCACCACGAGCGCGATCTCCATCGAGTTTTGCTCGGGTTTTGCTCGCGCATCCTGCTGTTGCTTCGCTTCGGCCAAAGCGTCGCCCCGCAACACGGACAGCGCGGCTCCGCCGACGAGAATATGGCGGCGATTTGGGTGACGGGATTCAGCGTCCGCCATGAGCTACTCCTGCTTTCGCCAAAAACTGAGTCCTAAATAGGCTGAGCGAGCTCGGAGTCACGCGCCACAAAGAATTTTGGTTTGTCGCAAAATTTGGTTTTGGATGGGACATCCCGCCTGTGAGGCCTCGATCAGCGCAAGCCGGGTTGGATGAAGGTGGAAATGCACGCCGCCGAGCGAGCCCCCCGCCCGCGCCGATGCGGCGGTTCAGGTCCCTCGCCGCCGTCCCGCGATCGCCGCGCCCGAAGCAGCCCCGCCCGGCGCAAACCCTTGCCATGCCGCGCTTTCGGCCGCCGCAGCTCGCCACTTTATCGACCACGCCGCCGTCAGGGCCCGAGTGGCTGCATGAGATAAAGTTCGACGGCTATCGCGTGCTGGCCGCCATGGCGGGGGGCTCCGCCAAGCTCTACACCCGCTCCGGTCTCGATTGGACCGAAAAATTTCGCGGCGTCGCCGAGGCCGTCGCGCAATTGCCGGCGCGCGGCGCGCTGATCGACGGCGAGGTGGTCGTCCCCAACGAAAACGGCCGCACCGATTTTGGGCGGCTGCAGCGCGCGCTCGACGGCGGCGGAGAAACGCTCCGATATTACGCCTTCGATCTTCTGGAGCTCGATGGAGAGGATCTCGCCGGCCTTCCGCTGATCGAGCGCAAGCGGAGGCTCGCGGCGTTGCTGAGCGATGCTCCCGACGTCATCCACTACAGCGACCATATAATCGGCGACGGGCGCGAAATCCTGGAGCAGACCTGCCGAATGGGGCTCGAAGGCATCGTGTCGAAGCGGGCCGACAAATCCTATATCTCGCGGCGCACCCCGGGGTGGATCAAGTCGAAATGCTCGGGACGTGACGAATTCGTCATCGGCGGCTGGCGGCCCTCCACCAAGAAAGAGAGGCCGTTCTCCTCGTTGCTGCTCGGCGAATTCGAAGATGGGAAGCTGCGCTACCGCGGCCGCGTCGGAACGGGCTTCGACGAGGCGCGTCTGGCCGAAATCGCACGCAAGCTGCGGCCGCTCGCCCGCAAGACCTCGCCTTTCGCGGACGCGCCGCGGGAGGCCGCGCGGGACGCGAAATGGGTCGAGCCGCGCCTCGTCGCCGAAATCGCCTATGCCGAACGCACGGCGGATGGGTATCTGCGTCACCCGAGTTTCATCGGCTTTCGCGAAGACAAGCCGGCCAGCCAAGTGAAGGCGCCCGAAGCGATGAAGAACGACGCCGCTCCAAAACGCGAAGATCCCGCCACCTCATCGCCCGCGACCCGGCTCACCCATCCGGATAAGCTGCTGTTTCCCGGCGCCGGAGTCACAAAGGCCGAGCTCGCCGCCTATTGGCGGCGAGTCGCGCCGCTCGCCCTGCCTCATATTCGAGGGCGTCCCCTTTCGCTGGTGCGCTGCCCCGAGGGGAGCAGCCAGGGCTGTTTTTTCCAACGTCACCATACGCGCGGCATGCCGCCGGCGCTCATACCGGCGCCGCTGCGCGACAGCGAGGGACAGCTCGAGGAGTTCCTGAAGATCGAAGACGTCGCCGGTCTAGAGGCCGCCGCCCAGATCGGGGCGCTCGAATTGCACATTTGGGGCTCGCGGGCCTCGGCGGTGGAAACGCCCGATCGACTGGTGTTCGATCTCGATCCCGATCCTTCCGTGCCCTTTGCGGAGGTCAAGCGGGCCGCTCGCGATTTTTGCGCCCTGCTCGAGGCGGCGGCGCTCGAGACTTTCCCCTTGCTCACCGGCGGCAAGGGCATTCACGTCGTGGCGCCGCTCGTCCCGAGACTGAGCTGGAGCGAGTTGAAGTCTTTGGCCAGAGGCGTCGCGATGCGGCTCGCGACGGACGATCCGGAGCGGTTCACGGCGAAGATGACGAAAGCCCGACGCAAGGGGAAGGTTTACATCGACTATCTTCGTAACGATCGCGGCGCCAGCGCCATCGCGCCCTACTCGCCGCGCGCGCGGGAGACGCCTTCGGTCGCGACGCCGGTCTCCTGGACCGAACTCTCACGGATCGAGCGCGCCGACGCTTATGCGATGGACACGATTCCCCGGCGGCTCGGCTCGCTTCGCGGCGACCCTTGGGCGGGTTACTTCGATCTACGGCAGGAAATCTCGCCAGCGGCGCTGCGGATGTTCCCCTGAAGGGGCATTTCGCCTCGGACTGCGCTTTCCTTGCGGATTTTCCGCGCGAGTTCAGCTCTTGAGTTCCAGTTCGGCTTCGCGGATCGGCCGCTAGCGTCCCCGGCCTCCATTTTCCCGTCGTCCTGAGCGACTTCGATACAGGAGCCGTCGCGACATAGGCTTAAGAGTTGCGTAAGCTTCAGCGCTCGTTCGCCACCAGCGCGAACATCGCGCCTTGCGGGTCGATCGCCTGCACGATCCACTGGCCGCCGGGCACTTGCATTGGACCATTCACGATCTCGCCGTCATTGGCCTTGATCGCTTCGACGCACGGGTCGAGTTTGGGCACATTGAAATAGTAAAGCCAGAACGGCGCCCGAGTCTTCGCCATCTTGGTCATCATACCGCCGCTCTGTACGCCGTCGATGTTGAACAGCTGATATTTGCCGTCGGGGCCCATATCCATCGCATCGCCCTTCGTCCAGCCAAATAGGCTGGAATAAAACGTCCACGCGCCGTCGAGCACGCCCGCATGCAGTTCGCGCCAGCCGACAGTACCGGGCGCACCCGGCGCCGGCATGCCATCCCGCGGTTCGCCGATCCCCTTCATGATCATGAACGTCGCCAGGTAGGGGTCGGCGACGACGGCGAAGCGCAGCATGCCGGGAACGTCCGTAGGCTCCTTGAGGACGCGCCCGCCCGCCGCCTTGATCTTCGCGGCATAGGCGTCGACATCGTCCACGGCGACGTAGCCGAGCCAGATCGGCCGCGCGCCCATTTTTTTGGCTTCCTCCGGAATCGCCATCAGGCCGCCCACCATCGTTTCGCCCGCGGAGAGCAGCGTATAGCTCATGCCGGGCTGGCCCGAGTCTTTGGCGTTCCAACCGACAACCTTGGTATAGAAGCCTTCCGCCGCCTTCGGATCGCTAGTCATCAGTTCGATCCAGACGAACTTGCCGTGCAAATCTCTCATGTGCCGCTCCCTGTGGCTGTGCCGTTCGCGCCCGACGCTTGATCCGCCGATTTTGCGGCGAACGAGCGGCACGATCGCCGCTGAAGTAGCGCAACTCGGCTACCACGGCGAGCAATGTTGTTACTTGTTTGAGTTTACGCAAAAAGCGACGGATGGCTCAGTGAAATTCGACCGCTCCCATGGCGTCCTTGCACGCGCGCTCGCAGTCGCGACAAACCTCCGCGCATACCCGGCAGTGCTCGTGGTGGTCGCCGTGGCGGTCGCATTCGTCTCCGCAAAGGCGGCACCCCTCGGCGCATGTCTCCAGCATCGAGCGGATGAGCACCGCGTTCGAGCCGGTCCGACGCGACGCGATCGACCCCATTGCCGAACAAATGTCGGAGCAATCGAGATTCAACCTAATGCATTGGCGGAGTTCGATGACGGAATCCTCTCCCAGACATGCGTCGGCGCAGGAAACGCAAACTTGGGAGCAATCGAAACAGAGCTCGATGCAGTGCACGAGCGCGTGGTCGATATGCCCGCCAACTCGCGGATGAGTGGAAGCGATGGCTTCGACATGCATGGCCTTCTCCTCTGTTCCACAGCCCTGGGAGATGCTCGAGGACGCTCGGTCACGATTTGGACGCGCGCCGCGGCTTTCCCTTACGCTTTGTCGAGGCCATGTCATGCAATTGCTGCTCGCTCATGGACTCGACCATGGATTTCGACGCGCCCCGGAGCTCGCTCTTCTTCTTCTCGCCACGCTTGGCGGCGAGCGCCGCTCCAGCCGCCATTTGTTGGGCTTTTGACTTGGCGGGCATGATCCCCGGTCTCCCGAGAGCGCGCGTACGACACCGTCACTCGAGCGCTTCTCGAGTTTACTAAGTCGTCACGCGACGAAATGTTCCTCGGACCAGGAATTTTCTTCACACCCAGGCCCCTGCCCGGCTCCGCCCATGCCCGGGGCTCGCCATTTCTCGCGGCGACCGAGCAAAAAGAATGTGGTCTTCAGCCCAGGACGATCTACCTGACTTGCAACGAAGCACCGGCGTGGGAAGCGACCGTCGCCACGCCTGAAGCTGGCGCTTCAGTCCGGCGCCGGAGTGGAGAAAGGATAAACCGGTATGTGCGAACGGGAAGAGTGCGATAAAGCCGAGCGATTGTCGCCTGAAGAATTGCGGCTCATCGATTCATGGTGGCGCGCGGCCAACTACCTCTCCGTCGGCCAAATCTATCTTCTCGATAACCCGCTGCTAAGGGAGCCCCTCGAGCTGAAGCACGTGAAACCGCGCCTCTTGGGGCATTGGGGCACTACGCCGGGCCTGAACTTGATCTATGTCCATCTTAATCGCATTATAAAAGCTCACAATTTAGACATGATCTATATTGCGGCGCCGGGGCACGGCGGGCCGGGGGTGGTGGCGAATACATGGCTTGAGGGAACCTACAGCGAAACCTATCCGCATGTTTCACGGAATGAGCTGGGGATGCGGCGGTTGTTCAAGCAGTTCAGCTTTCCGGGTGGAATTCCGAGCCATGTCGCGCCGGAGACGCCGGGTTCCATTCACGAAGGAGGCGAACTCGGCTACGCGCTCGCGCACGCCTACGGCGCGGCTTTCGACAATCCTGGACTCATCGTCGCCTGTGTCGTTGGAGACGGCGAGGCCGAAACCGGGCCAATGGCGACGTCCTGGCACTCGAACAAGTTTCTCAACGCCGCGATCGATGGCGCGGTTCTGCCCATTCTCCATCTTAACGGTTATAAGATCGCCAATCCGGCGGTCCTCGCGCGGATTAGAGAGGAAGAGTTGCTCAATCTCTTTCTCGGTTACGGCTATAGGCCGCATCTTGTTTCCGGTGATTGTCCCGAATCCGTCCATCAGCAGATGGCGGCGACGCTCGACCAGGTGATGTCGGAAATTAGCGCCATCCAGCATGCGGCGCGAAGCAACGGCAGCGATGAGCGTCCGGCCTGGCCGATGATCATTCTCAGAACTCCGAAAGGCTGGACCGGCCCGAAGGAGGTCGACGGTTTGAAGACCGAAGGGTTCTGGCGGTCGCATCAGGTGCCTATCGCGGAGCTAGCAACGAATCCGGCGCACCTTCGTCTGCTTGAGGAGTGGATGAAAAGTTACCGTCCGGAGGAATTGTTCGACCACGACGGCGCCTTGCAGCCGGATATCGCGGCGCTCGCCCCTCGGGGCGACCGGCGCATGAGCGCCAATCCACATGCCAATGGCGGCCTGCTCATGCGCCAGCTCGACCTGCCCGACATCGCGGATTATGCGGTCGAACTGGAGCGACCCGGCGAAAAGGACGCCGAAGCGACTTCGGTCCTGGGCGCTTACTTGCGGGATGTCTTGCGCGCGAGCGAGAGCCGTCGCGACTTCCGCGTGTTCGGACCAGACGAGACAGCCTCGAATCGCCTTTCGAAGGTGTTGGAGGCGACGAACCGCGCCTGGGACGCCGCGACGGTTCCCTACGACGATCACCTCGCGCCGAACGGGCGTGTCATGGAGATTCTATCGGAACACATCTGCCAGGGCTGGCTTGAAGGATATCTGTTGACAGGGCGACACGGACTATTCAACTGCTACGAGGCCTTCATCCACATCGTCGACTCGATGTTCAATCAGCACGCGAAGTGGTTGAAAAGCTGCAACGAGATTTCATGGCGGCGGCCGATCGCGTCGCTCAACTATCTTTTGACCTCGCATGTCTGGCGACAGGATCACAACGGCTTCAGCCATCAGGATCCGGGGTTCATTGATTACGTCTGTAACAAGAAGTCCGACATCGTGCGCGTGTATCTGCCGCCTGACGCCAATTCGCTTCTGTTTGTGACCGATCACTGTTTGGGTAGCTGGAACCGAATCAACGTCATTGTCGCCGGCAAGCAGCCCGCGCCGCAATGGCTCGGCATGGACGAGGCAATCAAACACTGCACGGCTGGAATAGGCATTTGGGAATGGGCGAGCAACGATCGGGGCGCCGAGCCCGATGTAGTGATGGCCTGCGCCGGCGACGTGCCGACTCTTGAGACCTTGGCCGCCACCGATTTCTTGCGCCGGCACATACCGGAGTTGAAAATCCGAGTGGTGAACGTAGTCGACCTTATGACGCTCCAGCCGCATGAGGAGCATCCGCACGGGATTACAGATCGCGATTTCGACGTGCTGTTCACGAAAGATCGGCCAGTGATATTCGCACATCATGGCTATCCGTGGCTGATCCACCGGCTGACCTATCGACGGACAAACCACGATAACATTCATGTTCGAGGTTACAAGGAGGAAGGCACGACCACTACGCCGTTCGACATGGTGGTGCGCAACGACCTCGACCGGTTTCATCTTGCCGCCGATGTGATTGACCGGCTGCCGCGGCTTGGGCCGCGGGCCGCATACGTCAAACAGGCATTGCGCGACAAATTAATCGAGCATAATGCCTACATCCGCGCCCGCGGAGAAGATATGCCAGAGATTAGAGAATGGCGATGGCGGCCGATCGATCCCAGCTCCATCCACGCGCCGTAAATGTCACCGAAGCTGTTGTTCGCATCGCCATAGCGAAAAAGCGATTGGCGACGGTGTTGCTTAAAGCGGTCGATGGCGGCGTCGATCTCGCTTATTTTGCGCGATATTTGGCGGCACCGCGCGCACGGCCTTCCGAGCCGTTTAGTCGGCAGAGGAAGCGCCAAGGGATGTCATGGGCAGGATTCCCGTCGTGATATTGAAGCTCCCACCACCATTGATGACCGAGAACGTCCAGCCTGACGGAAGACTCGTTTTCTGGCGTCTTCGAAAGCGCCGAACTCACGACAGCGCATAGGACGGCCGCAAATATAGAAGGAGCTGCTGGGGCGAGGTTCGCAGCGTTAAGACCTACGTGACACCGAAGGGCAAATATGCGACAATAAAAAGCAACGCGGCCATACGATTTATGGATGCGTGAACCTTCGCGAGGCGGTCGCCACTCCCATTGAGTCAAGCGAGACATAAGAAGTCGCGTTAGGTTACGACGATGCAGCAAGGTCTCATTGAAGATTCGTCACGGTTCTTGGAACTCGCTCCAATCGGAATGCTGGGTAAGGCCCAATGTGGATCGTCCGGTTTGCGCTAAGGTTTCCGCACACGTTCTATGTGCTGGCCATGCTCATTCTTTTTCTCGGTGTGTCCGCGATCGTCGGCATGCCGACGGACATCTTTCCCGAGATCAACATTCCAGTCGTCTCGGTAATCTGGCAGTATACCGGACTCAGCACCCCGGAAATGGAGCAGCGGGTCACAACCTACAGCGAGTATTCGATCAGCTCGAACGTGAACGGCATCAAGGATATGGAGGGGCAAACGCTGAATGGAATCTCCGTTCAGAAGATCTTCTTTCAGCCGGATGTGAGCCTCGATCTTGCGATCTCCGAGATCGTATCGGGCACGAATTCGATCCGCGCGCTGATGCCGCCGGGAATCGAGCCTCCGATCATCGTGCAGTACAACGCCTCGAGCGTGCCTGTCCTCCAGATCAGCCTAAGCTCGGCGACTCTCAGCGACCAGGAGCTCTATGATTACGGCATTTATCGCCTGCGCCAGCTTCTCGCGCCCATTCACGGGGTCACGCTGCCCACTCCCGCCGGAGGAAAATACCGGCAGATCATGGTCGATATCAGTCCCGACAAGCTTTTGGCCAAGGGACTGACGCCGCTCGACGTCGTGAACTCGGTCAACGCTCAGGCGTTGACGCTGCCTGCCGGCACGGTGAAAATCGGCGCGTAACGTAATGTGTGTTGCGTACGCCGAGCAGGCCGTCGTCCCGTCCGATTGCTAATATCCACGCGACGACGGGTCAAGGCATTGCAAGAGAATTCCCTGGAATTATGCGTCGCCAACAGTTTATGCGCAACTCGACGAGCCCGCCATCGCGGCGTGATCCGCCTCGTTTGAATGCTTCGGCCAAAGCCCCTGTTCAGAAAAAAAGCCGACGATGTCGCTACCTTGGAACAGATGGCCTTTAATTCCAGCGGCGGCCGCGGCCGCCATATCCGTTTCTTGATCGCCGACCAGGAAGGACTGCTCGACATCTACCGGCCACTCGGCAAACGCCCGCAGCAACATCCCCGGCCCCGGCTTGCGGTCGGGGCTCTCTGCGCGATATGCCGCTACGGACCCTTGCGGATGCAATGGGCAATAATAGAATCGATCGACATGCGCGCCTCTCGCGGCAAGCCAGTCACGAATCTGGTCATGAAGAAGATTGATGGCGCTTTCGTCATAGTAGCCACGCGCCACGCCAGCCTGATTGGTGATGACGAACACGAACCAGCCGGCCTCGTTGAAGGCGCGGATCACCTCCGCCAAACCAGGCAGAAGGTCCAACTGGTCCCAGCGATGCACATAGCCATGGTCGATGTTGATAACACCGTCGCGATCGAGGAACAGCGCGGGACGTCTTACCACCGAGGGCAAGTCGCGACGCGCTTGATCGACAGTCCGCGGTAAGCCGATATCGATGAAATAGCCATGGTGTAGCGCCCCGAAGAGCCGCCCGTCCGACGCCAATTTAGGAAAGACATCCGTCTCCAGCGACAGCTGTTGCTCCTGCAGCGAGTCGATCGCCTCGCGGCGCATGAGATAAACACCAGCGTTGATGCGTCCGCGACCGGCTTTCCCGCCCGCGACCTTTTCTTGAAATCCAAAAATCCGCGCACCCCGCGTTTCGACGGAGCCATAGCGCGTTGCGTCGTCAACATCGCGCAAAGCCATGATCGCGACCGCGTCAGTTGCGTCGCGCAGGACAGCCTCGAGCGCGCGATAGGGAATGTCGAAATAGGTGTCGCCGTTGAGGACTAGAAAGATCGGATCGAGCTTATCGCACGCCCATCGCAGCGCGCCGCCGGCGCCCTTCGGTTCTGGTTCGACCGCTACGCTGAGCGTCGCGCCGCCAATCACGCGCCCTTCATACCGATCGGCGATTTGTTCGCCGAAGTGACCGGCAAGCAACAAGATTCGATCAAATCCCTGCCGCGCGACATTGTCGATCAGCAAATCGAGAAAAACCCGATCCGCGCTGATCTTCATGAGCGGCTTTGGAGTCTCGCGCGTCAGTTCACTAAGGCGGGAGCCTTTGCCGTCGACCAATATCACCGCCTGACGTACGCGACGGGGCGGCAGGGCGCGAGCCCCTTCACCAACAGGCCGACGCAGGCTCGTCATGGGCAAGCCTCACGATTGGCGTAGCGGACGAGCTCCGAGATCGCGCATACGATATGAAACAGCGAGCTCGCGAGCGCGCCCTCCGCGATGAAGGCGCCGTCAGCTTTCATTTTGTCGCGGAACAGGCCGGGATTCTCGGAAAATATGAACCTTTGGACGCCAGCCCATGCATCTACCGCGTCAGCCTCGAAGCGCGCTTGCTCCTCCGGCCAAAGCCGCGCCATGGCCAGCGCCGCCTTCATGCGCTCCGTTTGCGGCCACATCCGAGCGCCAGCGTCCTTGACAGAGCCGTCCATCCACAGTTCCCCAAGGGCAAGGGACCGCGTCCGATCAACGCCATTGGCGTCCGCGGCGGCATAGAGACCACGAATAACGGAAAGATCAACATCCCCGCCATGATCGCGCCAACGGGCAAGTAGCCAAGCCCATTCGAACTGATGGCCGGGTTCGATAATTTGGCCGTCTTCCCCAGTACGGGGCGCCCACTCGCCCTGGAAATATTCTCGCAACGCCCCAGTCGCGCTGTCGACGAATCGAGTCTGGCACAATACGCCGATCTCTTGCGCCAGTTCTCGCCACTCTTTCTTGGGCGCGACATCGAGCCAAGCAAGCGCCGCCTCGAAGAGGTGCATATGCGGATTCGAAAGCAAGGGGGCGCGGCCCGGAATCGCTTCAAAAAACCCCCCAAGCGGATGCGCCCGTTCACGGCGAAGCGCCGCCAAAATGGCGAGGGCCACAAGCGGGAAGCGTCGGTCGCGATTTACGGCATAGGCGTGCGCAAGCGCAAATATTGCGAAGGCTTGATCGTAATTGTCCACGCTGTCGTCATAGGGCGCGCCGTCCAATTCGGTCTTGAACCGCATCAAGCCGTCTGACCGGAGATGATGCTCCAACATGAAATCCAAACCGTTGTTGGCGAGCGCCTCCCATGAGCCATTCCAGCCGATGCGACCAGCCTCGATGAAAACATAGACTTGCCGCGCCTGCACACGACACCGCTTCGGGATCTTGATGGCCGCGCCCTCGAATCCAATTTGTTCGAAAAATCCTCCATGCGCACGGTCGCGGCCGACGACCGACCACAATGGCAGCACTTCCGAAAAGAGCCAGTTCGTGGCGGCCTTCGCAGCCGCGCCGATGCCCGTCGTACCGGGTTCAGGCTCGGCGAAAGCGCGAGTTCGAATTGCGTCTCGATTCATTTCCGAGACAGCTCCGACGCCAAGGCGCGCGTGGCGAACGACTTATACATTCGAATAAATCTCATTATGCAACATTTGATAACCCTTGATGAGTTCTCGAATTCCGGCGTCTAGGTCGTGGTGAGGACGCCAGCCTTTCGCCTCGAGCTTGGCGTTTGAAGCGATGTAATCGCGCTTGTTATATAACCCGCGCCGCCCGTGATCAAAACCCGTTCGCCCATGTGTCCACCTTTTCTGATAATCTCCGCCCCTTATATCAGAAGTTCTGTGCTTTTAACATGCGCCGATTGACAAGGTGCTCAGGCAGCCCGTCATTTTTCACAGGATAGTTCGCCTCCATGCGAGGGCTCGCAATGCGGTTTCACGGTATTCCGCGAAGCAAGAACGCCGGCAAGCTTGGCGTCCTCGCTAAAAGAGGAACAGCACTCGGGCCTCTACGCAATGCAGCTGTCTTAGGTAGCAACCGCTAGAGGAATCTGGTAAAGCAAACTACGCGGCGCGCGCCCTATAGGACCCGCCACCATCGCTTGACGGGCATCGCGATCTCGCCGAGAGTGTTCGTTCTACGTTTTAGTTGACGAGACTTTGGGTCGACATGTCTGAGTCGACGACTCTCATCTGATTCGCTGCTCGCCGACAAGGCCTTCGACAGCGACTGGATCGTCGCTGAACTGAACGAGCGCGGCGCGTAAATCGTCATCTCTCAACATCCGAGACGGAGCGCGCCTCTCGCCATTGACATCGAGCTTTACAAAGCCCGCCGATCTCATCGAGAACTTCTTCGGCAAACTCAAGGAGTTCAAGCGGATCGCCCTGCGCGCCGAGAAAACCGATCCGACGCTCTGCCCGCCTCCGCGTGGCGGCGTCTCTCGGCGGGCGCGGGAACCAAGGGCGAGCGGTTGCACGACTGTGCCTATCTCGAGCTCGCCGATCTCGACGCCGGCGAATACAACGCGGCGCTCGCCGGTCAAGAATGGACGCGCGGCCTTCTGATCCGGCGCAAAATCGTCGACGGCGACCTCGCCTTCTTCACGACATGGGCTCCACACGGGACGACCATCGAAAGCCTGACGAAAATCGAAGGACATCGCTGGGCGATCGAAGACAGTTTCGAAACGACGAAGAACGAACTCGGTCTCGATCACAACGAAACGCGCTCCTGGCACACCGCGCAAGCGATAGGCGCATATTCCATAACGAGATACGCCTTCAGATCACGGCATGATCTAAATGCAGGGCGCCTTCAGTTCCAGAAGGCTAAAGCCCCCGGCGCCAAGATCATAGACGCCATGCACGCGCCAATCTGTTCCGCGACTGCCTGGCTTGCTGACGCAGCTTCCATCCACGATGCACATCGCGATTCCCTGCAGTTATCCTAGCGCCTAATAAGGGGGTGTGACATATCCGCAACAGCCGCGAGAAATTTAGAATACAAAGCTTATAGAACGCATAATGAAGATAGACCTTATCGTTTTTTCTCCCTAATAAAGAAGCAGCAGCGCGCCCTAAAAGAGGGGTCGGCAGGAAAGTTCTCATGGTCGCAAGACCATGATTCCATTGGGGAGAGTAAGCGGATGAAGACGAAGTTTTGGGCCAGGGAGGCATCGCTTTTGGTGTTGTCGCTCGTCGTTTTCTCGGCGTCGGCGGCGCCCGCGCTGGCGGACGACACGGCCGAGGAGATTCGTCTTCTCAAGGCGGAGATCAAACAGATCGCGCCGTTGACGCAGCGCTTGAAGCAACTCGAGGAAAAAGTCGCCAAGCAGGAGCGCGAGAAAAAGGAACTGCGCGCTCAGGTCCACGGCGCCGGCGGCGGCAATACGGGCCTTGTCACGAAAGACGGCCCCGAACGTCCGCCGCTTCCGTTCTTTGTCGATCTGAGCCACGGCCTCACCGTCGAATCGCTGGACCATGCCGACAGCTTCCACGTGGGCGGCCGCGTATATATGGACGGCGGCGGGTCGACCATGCCCGAAAAGGGTCTTTCCGAGACGGCGAACCTCACTCAGGCGCGTCTTCAGGTCGAAGGCCGGCTGCGCAGCATCTGGGAATATAAGTTCCAGTATGATTTCGTCGGCGGCAGCAACGCCACCACCGTGGGCGCGGTCGGCGGCATCCGCGACGCCTATGTCGCGCTGAAATATCCGGGCTTCAGGCCGCCGTTCCTCGAAAATCCGATCGAAATTCAGATCGGCAACTTCTATCTGCCGCATGGCATGGAGCGGACGGAATCCAAGAACTATATCGACTTCATTGAGCGCTCGCTGATGTCCGACACCTTCGGCGCCGCCCGTCACGTTGGCGTCGCCCTGCTCGACCATGGGGCTAACTGGACTTTCAAGACCGCTTTGTCCTCCACCAGCGTGGAAGACGCGACGCTGAAGCCCGGGGCGGAGACGCTGGTTCCCTATTGGGTTCCTCAGAACCAGAATTGGGTCGCGACCGGCGGGCGCCAATATTACGACATCACCGCCCGCGCCACTTATGCGCCGATCTGGACCGAGGATCGCCTGCTGCATTTCGGCGCCTCCGCGCGCTATCACCGTCCCGGCGACTCCACGGCGGCCAACGACGACCGCGTGCTGACGCCGGGCGCCAACACCTACATGGAGAGCAATATCCTCAAGGAAAACCTGCTCGGCACGCCCGATCTCTCCTGCGGAGCCAATCCGTCGGGTCTCTTGGGCACCGCGCCCGGCGTAGCCGGGGGCGGCGTCCCCAACCCCGTATTTGGCACGCAAATCGCCGGAACCGCCGGCGCGGGCAAGTGCGTGAAGGATGTCTTTGTCTTCGGCGCGGAGCTTTCCGGCGCCTACGGTCCGTTTTCGTTCCAGGGCGAGTATATGGGCGCTCAATACAATCGGAACGCCAGCGCCATTCTGGAAAACAACGTAGCCGCCACTCTAGCCAACACAGCCTATGCGGCTAACGCGAAGGGCTACACCGAATATCCTCTGTCGCCCGGCGGCTCCTCGCTCTTTTTCAGCGGCTATTACATTTCCGGCATGTTGTTCCTGACCGGAGAATCGAAGGCCGCCGCCTATCAGGTCGACAACAACTCCAATGGCGGCAGCTTCCGCCAGATTCAGATCAAGCATCCGTTAAGCGCGGGCGGCTGGGGCGCCTTCGCGCTCACGGCCCGTTACAGCGAGGTCGATCTGAACAGCGGCCCCTTCCAAGGGTCGACTTTCTCCAATTTGTTCGGCTTGGCGCCGACGACCGCCGGAAAAGTTGGGATCTATAATTCCGGAGTGCTGGGCGGACGCGAGGAAGACATGACGGTTGGCCTCAACTGGTATGCCGAGCCGGGCGTCCGCGTGATGGCGAACTGGACCAGGGTGCTGGCCCTTTCGGCACCTTACAACGCGCCTTACTACAATGGAGCGCATCCGAACACCTTCCTGGTGCGCACGCAGATCGACTGGTAAGAGCCTTGACCTAAATAAGAAAGTGGAAGCGCGAGCCGCCGCGCTGTCTTAGTGGATCTGGAGACTCTCGGCGACCGCATGAGTCCGAGCGCCTTCGGACTCACCGGGAGCCCAAATCCAAGACGCGATCTAGCGGCGGCCGCTCCGGCGACGGCCCTTCGCGCGAAAATCCATGGGAGCGATCACAATGAAAATCGGATACGCTGTTCTCGCGGCAAGCCTAATCCTGTCGGCGCTTCCCGGCGCCGCGCAGACGGCTCCCACGCAGCCGTCGGCGGCGCAAGCGTCGGGCATTTCCTGCGCGGACTTTCGGCAGAAATCGAACGGGTCATGGACCCCAATTAGGAAGGTCACGCTGGTCGCCCCGCAGGGGCCCTTTACGGTGGAGCCTGGCGAGACCTTTGGGATCGAGACTGGAGGCACTCTGTTCAACCTGAAGATCGCGCGAATCCTGAACGATCGGTGCCGCTGAAGCAGATTATGTAGGAAGCGGCGCGCCGCCGCGGCTAGACATCGACTCGCGATTTCAAGCGATTGACGCGCGTGTCGTCTCCGGGATCGCGCTCGCTTTGCTCGACAAGTCGTCGCCGCGTTCATCGATTGATGGCAAGGCCCATGACCTCCAGCGCATCCTGAAGTTCGGGCCGCTTGCGCTCCACGGCGGTCTCCCCCGCCTGGATCGCCTCCTCCGCGCGCTCGAACTCGAGCAAGCCGATGTGGCCGACCCGCGGCGTGATGTGAACGTCGGGCGGGTCGCCGGCCAGGCGCGAGCGGGTCAGACGATCCTGCATGATGCTGAGCGATGTGGTCATCACGCCGAATATATTTGGCTTGTCGCCTTCCTGCCCGAACATCCCGCGCGTCAACCCATCGGGAAGAGGGTTCTTGGAGGCGCGGGCCTGCGCATCCAAAAGCGCGGGGTCGAACCCCAGCGTGAACGGCGCGGGCGAAGCGGCGCGGCGCGCCTTGCCAAGCGTGTCAGTGTTGAGATTGATCGCGATGATCAAATCCGCCCCGAGCGCCCGGCAAGCCGAAACCGGCAAGGGGTCGACGAGCGCGCCATCGGCTAGCCAGCGCTTGTCTATCTCCATTGGCGGGAAAAGCCCCGGCAAGGAAAAGGAGGCGCGCACCGCTTCGGCGAGATCTCCGGTTTGCAGCCAAACCTCGTGTCCGGTCACGAGATCGGTCGCGACGGCGATGAATGGAACGTGGAGATCTTCGATGCGGAGCGGTCCGAACAATCGTCGCAGCTCCGCGACGATCTTCGCGCCCTTGATCACGCCGCCGCGCCCCAGATTAAGATCGAGATAGCTGATAACCTTGCGTCTGTTGAGCGCGAGAGCCCATTTCTCGAGCCAGTCAAGCTGCCCGGCGAGATAACATCCGCCGACCAGCGCGCCGGCCGAGCAACCCGCCACGATATCGAAGGGAACGCCGATACGCGTCAGGGCGCGAATGGCGCCGATGTGCGCCCACCCCCTCGCGACGCCGCTGCTCAGCGCGAGCCCCACCTTGTGGCGACCCGCCAAACCGGCTGAACGACCGACCAACATGAGATGCTTCCCTCCAAGGTCGGGACCGCGCGAACGGTCCTCGTTTTCACGCCCCCGTGCAAGGGCGCGATTTCAACTCCTGCCCCGTCCGCGGCGCGATCCTTCAATGGACTTGCATCGCGACGATGGCGAGGTCGTCGCCCAAGGGCTCTCCGCCGCAAAAAGCGCGCACCTCCGCGAGCAAGCGTTTGATCAGCGCCTCGGGCGGCAGCGCTCTATGGGCGTTGAACGATGCGCACAGCCGATCGAAGCCAAAGAACTCACCGCGCGCATTTTGCGCGTCGATCATGCCATCCGTATAGAGAAGTAAAGTGTCGCCGCTGCAAAGCTTCACGCTCTTCTCTTCGAAATCGACAATTGGCTGGACGCCGAGAACCAATCCATCCGCGTCCAGCGCCGTGCATTCGAGGCGTCCGCAACGCAACAGCAAAGCCCAGTTGTGACCCGCGTTCGCATATTTCAGGATGCGGGTTTCCGGGCTGAATTTCATGTAAAACATGGTGATGAACAATTCGGCCTTGTTCAAATCGTCGTAAAGCAGCTCGCCTAAATCCCGCAATATTCGCGCCGGACCGACGGGAGACGGCGCCACTTTGCGCGTCTCCGCGCGGAGCGTGCTGCGCACCGCGGTCATGATGAGCGCGGCGCCGACGCTATGTCCCGAAACATCCGCGATCACGAGATCGATTGCGTCGCCATTATGGAAGAAATCAAAGTAATCGCCGCCGACATGAGTGGCAGGAACGCAGATTCCGGCGAGTTCGGCATGAGGCGAGCGAAGCGGCGCGTCCGGCAGAAGCGAGAGCTGGATATGCTTCGCTATCTCCAGCTCGCGTCGACTCTCGTCGGCCTTGCGTCGCTCCGTGACGTCGGTGTGAATGCCGATATAATGCGTGATCTTGCCGCTTTCATCGACGACTGGAGAAATCAGCAGTTCGTTCCAGAACGGCGCGCCTCCCTTTCGATAGTTCCTCAACGTTATTTCGCAATCGCGCCCAGCCGCGATCGCCTCGCGGATTTGTTGCAGACCCGAGAGATCGGTTTCCGGACCGCGCAAGAGGCGCATGCTCTTGCCGAGCAGTTCTTCGCGCGTGTAGCCGGTCATGCGGCAGAGCTCCGGGTTGACGTAGATATTGGGATTCCCCGGCGCCCTTCCGTCGCTGATCGCTATGCCGACATGAACGGATTCGATCGCGCGGTCGCGTAGGCGCAGCGCATCCTCGAAGGCCTTGCGCGCGGTGATATCGTGATCCACGCCCCGCCATTTCACGAGTCGCCCCTGGCCGTCGAAAATCGGCGCGCCGCTCGATTCCGTGTAGACCTCTTTTCCGTCCTTGCGACGGTATTTGTTCACCAGCCGAGAGAAGGGTCGGAGTCGATCCGGCGAAGTGCCCGCGGTCGCGATTGGCGGCGGCGGAGTCTCATCATCGCCGACCTGCAAATCGAGATAGTTTTTTCCCAAAATCTCCTCGGGCTCGAAGGCGAGAATGTCTCGCACCGCTCCGCTGCTGTAAACATAGCGCCCCAAGGGATCTTGCTCCCATAGCCATTCGCCGGTCATTTCCGCCACATGGCGAAAGCGGGCTTCGCTTTCAACAAGCGCTTCCTTATCGCGCTTCTGCTCGGTGATGTCCTGCTGGATCGCCAAATAATGCGTGATCTCGCCGCGCGCGTCGCGCAACGGCGTGATGGTTTCCAGCGCCCAATAGGTTTCCCCGTTTTTTTTCCGATCCTCGATTTCACCTCGCCACTCGCGCCCGTTCTGGATCGTTTCCCAAAGGCGTTCGTAATGATCGCGAGCAGTGTGATTCGAGCGCAACAGACTGGGATTCCGACCGATGAGTTCGCTGGCGGCGTAGCCCGTCAATCGCGTGAAACTATTGTTCACATATTCGATGACGCCAGCCCTGTTGGAAATCAGGACCGCCGTGGGGCTTTGATCCACCGCGAACGATAAGGTCAGAAGTCGTCGTTCAGCTTCCTTCCGCTCGGTTAAATCATGGGTGACGCCGACGAACAGACGACGCCCATCCAACCATAATTCGCCGATCGATAGATAAATCGGGAAGAGGGAGCCATCCTTGCGACGGGCGACCACCTCTCGCCCGACGCCGATGATTTTTTTTTCGCCCGTGGCGAGATAGCTCTTGAGATAACCGTCATGCGCTTCCCGAAAAGGAGAAGGCATTAATAGTTTCACATTCTGTCCGAACACTTCATCCCGACGATAGCCGAACAACCGCTCGGCCCCCGCGTTGAACAACTGGATACGGCCGCACTCATCGATCAGAATGAGACCGTCCGTGACGGTGTCGAAAATCGCGTCTAGCTTTTCCTTGATCTCGGCGACAGTGAGATCCAGATCCCGACGCCCCGCGCGCCGACGCAATTTCAGCAATGTCGGACCGTCGCCATCGCCAACCAGTCGCCATCGCGCGAAGGCGGCGTCCAGCACGCCACCGTCCTTGCGACGGAAGCCTCCGTATTTCCATCGGGACGTCGGATCGCACGCTCCATTTTCGATTTCCACGTAGGACAGAAAGCAGCGCCCCATCAACTCGTCCTGTTTGTAGCCGGTCAGTTCCTCCGCCGCCTTATTCATGCACCGGAGAGCGCCTCGTTCGTCCAACAGGCAAAGACCGCCGTCGAAGCAGTCCAAAACCGATCGTAGAAGAAGCAATTCAAACAAAGTCGGAATTCCTTTTTCTGGCGGGCGCTCGCTGTCGCGCGATGTCCTTCCCCTGACGGGAAATAGAGCCGACGAGGGGGCCCGCCAGTAGGCCAAGCGACTCACGCGGCATGGCGAACGACGCGCTCGAGATCGACATCCGTTCTCTTGCAAGGCCAAATTGCGTCAGTGGAGGCCGCTCGCGGCGCCGCATGAGTCGATAAGCGAGTCAAGTTCGCCCGCGAGCGCCGCGAACGGCGTAAGCGTGAGCGAAGGAACCTCTATTAGCTCCGCGCGCAAACGCAGGAATCGCGCAAGGCGCGCATCGAGGGAAAGCTCCCGAAAGAAGGCGGCGGGATCACGGGATTTCGTTCGAAACGCCATTCGGACCAGGCGCGCCGCGCCGGAACGAAATTGATCGCCGAGAGCCAATTGCAATCGACGCTCCCATGGATCTCGCGCCTTCACATCGGAAGCCAGCGCCGCCATTTCACGTAATCCCAACAGCCCCAGAAACTCGTCGAACAGCTTTGCGACGGCGCCCAGTTTCTCTTGCGAGCCGCGAACCAAATCCACCAAAATCGGAAAGTCCCGCAAGCGATCGAGGAACAGCAGACGGGAGGCTTCCGGAGCCGCCGAGGCCAATAACGTGAACTCCGGGCTTTCGCCGAGATAGTCGAGATATTCGTCCAAGTCGGCGCGCCATTTTTGGATGACGCCGGGATTTGGCGTCAATCGTCGGCCATGTTCCCATGCCCATCGGCACAAGAACGCCAAGGCGTCTTCCAGTTGCAGTAAGAGCTCGTAGCCGCGATCCGCCGTCATCTGGCCTTCAAGCCCGCGAACGGCGTCGCGCCACCGGTCTCCTCGCAGAATCTGATCGAATGCAAGGTAAAGACTCACCGCCTCGCGCGCGCGCATCGGGTCGAGATCGTCGACCCCGACAAGGAAACTCGCGCCCGCCTGATTGATCACCTTGTTGCAAATCTCTGTCACGGCGATTTCTCGACCGAGAAGATGATCTCGCAGACGATCCGCATAACGCGCGCGGGCCTTGGCCGGAAAATAACGCGCGACGAAGTCGCCGGTCCATTCCCCGTCGGGCCAGGGCGGCGCCTCCAGCAGCGCGCGCTTCAACGCCAGCTTGGCGTATGCCGTCAACACGGCCAATTCGGGCCGCGTAAGCCCAACGCCAACGCGACTCATCGCCTCCCGGCGCGAAGGAAAGAACGCCACGTCGCGATCGAGCAGCCCGGCGTTTTCGAGCTGATCGGCCAAAATCAGGAACGGCTCGATATTGTCGAGGCATCGCCTTCGATCCAAGGACAAGGACAGGCTCTGACGATAATTATTGTCCAACACCATGTCGCGGACTTCGTCGCTAGCCTCGATAAGAAAGCGATTGCGTTCGTCGTCGCTCACCTTGACGGCGTTGACGCGCGCCGATGGCGACAACAGAATCTTGAGATTGACCTCGTGATCGGAGAGGTCGACGCCGCCGGAATTATCGACCGCGTCCGTATTGATGCGCCCACCTCGTAGCGCATATTCGATCCGCGCCCGTTGGGTGAAGGCGAGATTGGCTCCTTCGCCGACGATCTTCGCTCTCACCTGGGTCGCGTCGACGCGGGCGCCGTCGTTGGCGCGGTCGCCCACGACTTCATCGCTTTCCGAACTCGCTTTGACATAAGTTCCGACGCCGCCCATCCACAAGAGATCGACCGGCGCCGCCAGAAGTAGGCGAATCAGTTCTTCGCCATCCGCCGATCGGTTGCGCGCGCCGAGCCATGCGCGAATTTCCGGGCTCAAGGGAATGTCCTTGGCGGCGCGCCGGAACACGCCCCCTCCGGAAGAAATGAGCCCCGGATCATAATTGGCCCAAGTCGCGCCCGGCGTTTCGAAAAGCCGCCTTCGCTCGACGAGAGAGGCCTGCCGGTTCGGATTGGGATCGAGAAAGATATGTTCCGCGTCAAAGGCCCCGAGCAACCGTATATTGCTCGTCAACAACATTCCATTGCCGAACACGTCGCCTTCCATGCCGCCGACGCCCACCACGGAAAAAGGCTCGACATCGACATCGACGCCCAGTTCCCGAAAGTGCCGCCTGACGCAGACGAAGGCTCCGCGCGCCGTGATTCCGAGGCGCTTATGATGAAAGCCATGTGAGCCGCCGGTCGCGAAGCTGTCGCCGAGCCAAAAGCCATATTGAGCCGCGATCTCATTCGCCCAATCCGAAAAACCCGCGGTTCCCTTGTCGGGAGCGACGACAAGATAAGGATCGGGGTCGTCATAGAAAACGAATTTCGACGAGCGCGCCGTGTCGGCGCCGTTCACGCTGTCGGTCAAATCCAGCAAGCCGCGGA
>PLZT01000010.1 GCA_003152255.1 Methylocystaceae bacterium
TTCATCGGCGCGACATAATCCAGCCGGTCGAAATAGGGCAGCGCTTGCAGGTAGGTCTTGTTCTCGATGAGCTTCTCGGTGCCGCGATGCAGAAACCCGATATGGGGATCGACGCGAGTCACCACCTCGCCGTCCAGTTCAAGCACGAGTCGGAGCACACCGTGAGCCGCCGGATGTACTGGTCCGAAATTTATCGTGAAGTCGCGTTCCGGTCTGAGACTCATGATGAGACGCCTGTGCGATCTGCTGGGACAACGCCATGAAAACGGGGAGGCTCTCCTTCGGGTTCAGCGTCGTGAAAATTGGTGAGTGCCGGCGCCGCTTATGATGGTTCGAATATCTGGACACCGGGCAGAGCGGCTGGTGCTAGCAGGACGTTAGGCTTGAACGGTATTCCGCCCAACTCAAGCGCTCGCTGAAAATCCGGCTGCGGCGCGGGGATGGATTTTCATGCGCTACTTCAGGAACGGCGACCAACTGGAACATGGGATCGCTGATGGGAATGTTCAACGGTTGTGCGCTTTCTCCGATCGCCCAAACACGAACAAATCTCGAAGGAGCGCGCGTTTTGCTGACGCGGAGCGTTGCCCGGCTAGCAACTTCGCTTAGGTAAGCGTCATGCTGTGGAGAATGATGCCGGCCTTCGTGCTCGTCCTGAAACCCTTCGAGAAGAGACGCAAAATCTTTCGATCGCAATGCGCGCTCGAAGTCCTCCCAACAAGTAGCGCTTGGGTCGAACGCGCCTTTGCGCGGTCGAAGGTGGCACTCGACCCCACTTACCTTATACGTTCATAGGAGCTAGAAAATGGCTACCGCCACTGCCCATCCCAAGTTCAATCTGATCTCCAGCGAACACGTAGTGGGCGCCAAAATTTATGATGCGAGCGGCAAAGAGATCGGCGAAATCGATCACCTGATGATCGATAAGATCTCGGGTCATGCCCGTTACGCCGTAGTAAATTTTTGCGGCTTTATGTGCCTCCGCCCCGGCCACCATCCGCTGCCATGGAACTCTCTCAAATACGACAAGGAACGTGAAGGCTACCTCGCGAACGTCACCGAGCAGCTCCTCGAGGCTGCTCCCAATTTCAGCGACGATAGCTGGATGGATCGGGAATGGGAGATGCGGGTGCATCGGCACTACGCGGCGCGCCCCTATTGGGAGGAAAGTGCAACGCTATAGGCGTACCGTAAGCCGCTTCGGGCGTAATTCAAGCGACGCGACGCTGGAAGTTGACGGGGGCCGCTGACCGTCGGGAGGTGCGCCGTGCGGAGGTCTGGCGGGGAGTAGACCAACGAGCGACGACGAAGTCGAACGCAAGCAGCGCCGGTCGGCGGGAACGCATAGCGATCATAACGCGAGGCAACATGAGTTGAAAAGAGAGCAGGTTTGAATTGGTCTGGAGCAACGACATATGACNNCAGGTTCCCGCCGCGGTGATTGCATATGGGTTCGATCTCGAAACGCCGATGGTTCAATCACTGATGCGCAGCGGGGAATTGACGAGTCTTTGCGAGAAGGGGGAGAATGAGGATGTCGGACGATACCGACTGACGTTTTTTTATATGAATCGGCGCTTCCAGTTGGTCATCAACTCGACCGGCAAGATCCTCCAGCGATCGGTGATCGATTTCGGTGATAAGGCATTACCGGCCGCGTTACGCAAGCCCGGAATCTAGAATTTTACCAAGGCTCGAGGAACCTCGGCTTTGCTCGGGATTCGCTCTGGAGGCGTCGTTTGCAAAGATGCGACTGCGGCGGTGGCGCTCAAACCAGTTCTGCTCATTGAGCGGCTGTCAGTCGTTGATAACGCTTCCGGCATAGCAGCATCGGCTTGGCTGAAAACGCGCGCCGTCGGAGACAGTTCTGATATTGGCCGCTGCACGAAATCAGAACGCCTAGAGGTTTGTGAGTTAATTGCGCACTCTCCCCTATCGGTGGGTTTCGGGATGAACGCTTTTATCGGCTGTGCGCACGAGACACGCGCAATCGCTCCCCTATCTGACATCATTGCGGCATCGCAGATGCGGCGAGCGGGAGCGCAGCCGGTAGACGCGATCGAGAGGGTGGCGACTTCTGTTCTCGCGCGACGGTTGATTCCGCCAAAACTCCTTGAGGCCCGTGGTGAACGACAATCAAATGCGAAAAGGACTGGTGACAGTACTTGGCGGATCCGGCTTTATCGGACGGCATGTCGTCCGCGCGCTAGCCGGTAACGGCTGGCGCGTCCGTATCGCGTGCCGACGCCCTGATCGCGCCTTGGATCTGCAGTCACTCGGCGAGCCGGACCAGATTGATCTGGTTCAGGCAAATTTGCGCGATCCGCAGTCGATCGCCGCCGCGCTTGAGGGCGCGGAAGCCGCAGTCAATCTTGTCGGCATCCTGACCGAAAGTGACAATCAGACATTTGCCGATATTCAGTCGCGGGGAGCGCGCACGATAGCCGAAGCGGTTAAGGAAGCCGGCATTACGCGTTTCGTTCACATATCGGCGATCGGCGCACGTAAGAACTCCCCTTCCGCATACGCCCGCAGCAAGGCCGAGGGCGAGGCTGCGGTGCACGAACTCGTGCCCCACGCCGTCATCTTTCGGCCGTCGATCGTGTTCGGCCGAGAGGATGATTTCTTCAATCGGTTCGCAACCATGGCCCGGCTCATGCCAATTCTGCCGCTGGTCGGCGCAAGCACAAGATTCCAACCAGTCTTCGTGGACGACATCGCAGAGGCGGTCGCTCTCGCGCTCGATGGCAAGGCCACTCCTGGAGCGACTTATGAGCTGGGCGGCCCAGAGGTGAAGCGCTTCCGTGAACTGGTGCAGTATGTCTGCGACGTCACCCAGCGCCACCGCCTCCTCGTCTCGCTTTCGTTCGAAACCGGCATGCTCATGGCGAGCGCCACGCAAATCGCGGGCAAATTGTCACTTGGGCTGTTCCCGAAATTGCTATCCATGACGACCGATCAGGTCGAACTGTTGCGTCGCGACAACGTCGTCTCGGATGAAGCGAAAGCTGCCGGAACAACGCTGGAAGGGCTCGAAATCATTCCTCACCCGATAGAGGCGGTCGTCCCAGCCTATCTCAATCGCGATCGCAAGGCCGGCCAATATCGATCGCACGGCCCCGAGTGAGCCCGAAGTCTCGGCGTTGAGCATGGCAGGCCGGTTGCAATTACGTCCACACCTACACCGACTATTCGAGCGCGTGCTGAACTGTAAACTTCGCTGTTTTAAGTAGGAGACGAACATGGCCAACAAACAAAATGCAGTCCAGGGCAACGAGAAGATTGTCGCGCTGCTCAACCGCATCATGGAATATGAACTGGCTGGGGTGGTGCGCTACACGCACTATTCCCTAATGGTGTTCGGCTACAACCGCCTCCCCATCATTTCCTGGCTGAGTGGACAGGCGAATGAATCGCTCGCCCATGCACACAAGGCGGGCGAACTGATCACTTACATCGGCGGTCATCCGTCACTTGGCATCGGGCCGCTGCTGGAAACCCACAAACACGATATCGGCGATATCCTGCGCGAGTCGCTGGAGCATGAAGCGGCGGCGTTGCAGCTTTACCGCGACCTCTTAAAGGAAGTAGAGGGCGCGTCCGTGATGCTGGAGGAATATGCGCGCAACATGATCTACACCGAGGAACTGCACCAGGGCGAGGTTAACAAAATGCTACGTAAGCCGGGGGATGTGTCCGTCTTTTCTGCATCGGTACATAAATAGAGTCCCGATTCTCCTGCTCGCATTGACATATTAAATGCTGAGCTCGCGCGGAAGCATCACAGAGTTCTCGACTCAGGATGCGCCGCAGTCTCGCGCCGTTCAGCGGGTTGGAATCATCAAATCACACGCAATCCCCGGCGGACTTCATCACCCCTATGTCCGGATTTAGTTTTCGGCACACACAGGGATAGGATTTCTCAAAAAGCCAGAGAGCCACGCTCATGGACCAGCCCCCCTTTCAATCCATTGTGCACCCGACCCAAGGCGATTCAGTAAAGTCTGGGATCACGCGGCGAACAAGCGCAAGGCCTTGTTCCTGTCGTCTTGGAACTGCTCGATTGCTCGGGTTGGAGAGGGCGAGACGGATTTCAATATTTTTAGCGCGAAGCCAATAAGAGAAAAGATGTTTCGCGGCGCTTCGTCGCTTCGATTTGTGTAGCCGTCCTCTCCGAGGATGACGTCCTTGTTTCGATGCATGATCTCGATGCCCCAATGGCCGCGATTGGCGGACAAGAGCGCTTCGGGCGAGGCCTCGCCATTCGGAAAACGGGCGATCAGATAAACGACTTCCTTCTCGGGCTGGTTCCATCGGCCGTTCTTCTTGCCTTGCCGAAA
>PLZT01000032.1 GCA_003152255.1 Methylocystaceae bacterium
CGGCGCACCAAAAATCTTGATTTTTTGCATAGTCGTCGCCCGATGTGACCGCTATTGCATTTTGAGCTACAATAGGATATATAGCATGGTGGGTAGTGATAGGAGCGTAAGATGCCAACCATTGAAATAGATTTCGATGTCTTCAAAGCGCTGACGATGAAGCGGGAAAGTGAGACGGACTCATACAACGACGTCATTCACCGACTGCTGGAACTGCCCATGAGTAAGCCCGTGGCTGCGAGCCTGAAGGCCTCGAAGCCAGACGCGCCGCCATGGGTATCGAAGGGAGTGAGCTTTCCAGACGGCACGGAGCTTCGAGCGAACTACAAGGGTCAGATGTTCACAGCGCGTGTAAGAAATGGCCGCTTGATGTATGGTACGGGTGCGTCGTCAAGCCTTTCCCATGCAGCCCGCCTTGTGACGAATACGTCCGTAGACGGTTGGGTCTTCTGGGAAGTGAAGCGACCGGGCGATATTGAGTGGCGGAAGGCGGGCGAGCTGCGGAAAGGCGTCGCTTGAGGTCAAAGACCGGAAGCCGACGATGACGAAGAAGTCGCGAAAAGCGCTGCACCAAGAGGCCGCCGCAAGAGCGCTCGCGCCCGGCGGCTCCCACTATCTCAAATCCATCGGCAAGAGCACGAAGGCAGAACGAGCGGCAAGAAAACAAGCCGCGACGGCGGACGATGAGGTCGCTCAGCTAGACCGTATCGAGCGTACACTTAAAGAGCTTAATGATAATATCGGCTGAGACCGATTGAAGGTGGTTCAAAAGTCAAGATGGCCGAAACGTTCGAAAAGCAATTGGCAACGGTAGCTGGCACAATTCATCGCGTCTATATGGATGGGGGCGAGCACCAGCACCGCATGGAAAACGGACTGCTGTATTATTTCAACAAGGCAAACGACCTGCGGAAAAGCACCGAGATTTTGATGGCCAACGGCGGCTCTCGCGACACTTGGTCGATGCTAGCAGGCATGTCGCTGGACGTTCTGCTGAAAGGTATCGCCCGCGCTCTTGATAATCCGGCAAAACCTACGCACAGCCTGACCGATCTCGCTAAGCACGTCGGCATTGCCTTCACAGAAGATGAAGGAATAATTCTCGATGTTATGAGTGAACACATCTACTGGGCGGGGCGGTACACTGCACCGCGCAAACCCGAAGACTGGATCAAGGTCTGGGAGCTGCAAAGTAAGCAACGGAGACCATCCGGCAAGCTAGCCGATATGGATATTCCTAGCCGCACAATTTCCATCGGCACATACCGGCGACTTTGGGCGAAGTTCGCCAACTGCTTCCACCAAGCCCGGGAGTCGCGTTACGAAAGTGCTGAATTTAAGTGGGAACAGGAAAGCCGAAAGACGTAGCCGTGCTTTGCTCGCGTCGCAGCTACGTCGAGCTAGTCGCATAGCCCCATTACGTCAAATCGCGTCGCGTCAAATCACATTCTGACAGGGCGAGATCGAAGGGACCCCGAACATGCCGGCAAAGGAGGGTTATAATGGTTACGAATGCTCTGCTTACCGCAAGCATCATTGTCTTTATTTTTACGATTACGGACATAATGCTAGATGAGAAAGAAAAATGTAAAATAGAATATTTTGTAGTGCGTGTATGGAGCAGGCTTGACGATTGCAAAACAGCACAATACTTAGATATAATGCGTAACGCCTTCTTTCAGCTATGTGTGTTTTTAAGTGGAAGCATATATCCATTGTGGACAACGCTGCACACAAACTCAGACCGTTTTGATGTTAAATATGATTCATTTTTTGCTATAGTATTACTTCTAACACTTTATTTAGTAGTTCCGCTAGTGAGCATTGCGATGCTTAGGTGGTCGCTTCAAAGGTCTTGGCGCATACTGGTGGGGCGAATGATACTATCATGCACCGTTATGCTGTTTTTGCTTCCATATTTCATGCTATGGCTGGTCGATATATTACCGCCGCCTGTTCCGCCGCCTTACAGGTTTCCGACAGATTTTGGTATGAAGGGTTTAGTGGTTCATAGTCTCATATTGGAGAGCAGCTCGATAATTTTTATCGTAATATTTTTGCCGCTTGTGTTTGCGCATATTGTGCGCATCGTGCTTTTTGTGGGTGAATTCATTGTGAGGCGAATAGCAGAATATCCCAAAGGCATTATCTTAGTTGGCAGCGCCATATCGAGTGCCGCTCTTGGAATATTCAAGGCGCTAGCTTAGCAGTTTAGGATGAGAGGCCGCTCAAGCCGCATAAGCCCCGTCTCGTCAACTCGCCGCGCAAAAGCGGCAGGAACGTTGAGCAACCGCGCCTTGGCGCGGTTTCCGCTGCCGCGCGAATGGCCGCGCTAACGGTGAAAGAAGCCGCGCCGGTCGGCGGCGCGGCCTCTCCCTCGCTCCCCTATGCAGCCTCTCGCATCTCGTCGGCTTGCTCGGCCTTCGGCTGCAAGCTGTGGAGATAATCGGCGGCCTTCTGCGCGTGGCTGGCGGCGGTGAAGATCGCCCGCTTGTCGTTCTTCAGCACTTTGAGCCATGAGGCGATATAGGCGGCGTGGTCGTCGCGGGTTTCCGGCGTGATGCCAAGATCGGCGCATAAAAACGCTGCGCCAATTTCCGCGACAAGTTCTTCGATCGCATAGCCTGCATCGCCAAAACGCTTGCGGCCTAAATCGCGGTCGAGGCGCGACGGGTGGCGAGTCCAATGAATCGTCTCATGCGCGAGGGTGCCGTAAAAACTCTCCGCATCGCGAAAGGTCTGCAACTCCGGCATTTGCACGATGTCGCGGTCGGGGCTGTAAAACGCGCGGTTGCCGCCGTGCTGAAGGGTGGCTTTGGTGTTGGCAAAGAAGCGCTCGGCGGCCTCGAGGCGCATGATCTCGTTGTTAAGCGGCGGCACGGTCGCATAAAAGTGCGCGGGCAAGCCGTCGATCTGCTCGGCGTTGAAAACCGTGTAGCCCTTCATGAACGGAATTTCGGTTTCCGTTTCTGCGCCTTGCTCGTCCGTGCCGGTCTTGGTGAAGGTGTTGGCGTAAACGACAAGCGAGCCTTTTTCGCCCTTGCGAACCTGTCCGCCAAGTTCGGCGGCCTGCTTGTAGGTGAGCCACAGCGGGCAGTTGTAGCCCTTCTCCATCGCCGCCGCCCACAGCATCAGCACATTGACGCCGCGATAGGGAATGCCTCCGGCGCGCAAGGGGCGCGACACAGCGCCCGCCTTGTGTCCTCCGGCCTGCCACGGCTGCAACCATGTGAGATTTCCGCGTTCAAGATCGGCGATGATTTTGTCGGTGACTCGGCTGTAAACGTCCAGTTTCTCGGTCATGGTGTTCCCCTTCTCTTTGTTGGGCTTTGGGTTCATCTGCTGATGAACCCTTGCCCTTCGGCGAGAACGGGGTGTGCAAGCCGCAAGGAGAATCCGCGCGAGTGGCGCGGGCGCAGCCGAAGGCGAGCCACGGTCGCGCTGATTGTCCTTGTCGGCGCGCCGAGGGGCTGGCCCCTAAGCCCTTGGCCGCGTCCGCGGCCTCATGATGATGCGTGAAGGATCGTTACCGCATGGCCGCGACGCTACGCGGCGCGGGGCGCTCGCGCCTAGCAGCCTGTCGGGCTGA
>PLZT01000233.1 GCA_003152255.1 Methylocystaceae bacterium
GCTCTGCTCATCATCGGCTCCAATCCACGCAAGGAAGCGCCCGTGCTCAACGCGCGCATTCGCAAGCGTTGGCTAAAGGGTGGCTTCAAGATCGCGCTGATCGGCGAAAAGGTCGATCTGACCTATGATTACGACTATCTTGGCGCCGGTCCGGACTCGCTGCTGCATTTCATCCAGCAGCAGCAGGCGCCCGCGCAAAAGCGGATTATTCTCATTGGTCAGGGCGCGCTGGCGCGCGAAGACGGCGACGCGGTGCTCGCCTTCGCGGCGCAGGCGGCGCAAAAGCATGGCGGCGTTGGCGGCGACTGGAACGGCCTGTCGATATTGCACACCGCTGCCGCGCGCGTCGGCGCGCTGGATCTCGGCTTCGTCCCCGGCGCGGCGGGAATGCGCGCGCATGATTTCGTCAAGGCTGGCGCGTTGGATTTGATCTTCAATCTCGGCGCCGACGAGATCGACATCGCGCCTGGCGCGTTCGTCGTCTACATCGGGTCGCACGGCGATCGCGGCGCGCATCGCGCGGATGTGATCCTTCCCGGCGCCGCCTATACCGAGAAGTCAGGCCTGTTCGTGAACACGGAGGGGCGCGTGCAATCCGCGTCGCGGGCCGCATTCCCGCCTGGCGACGGCCGCGAGGATTGGGCGATTTTGCGAGCGCTTTCCGGCGCGCTTGGCGATCCGTTGCCCTTCGACTCCCTGACGCAATTGCGCAAGGCGATGTTCGCGAAACATCCGCATTTGCAGCGGCTCGACGCGATCGAGCGTGGCGACGCCGCCTCGGTGTCGAAGTTGGCGCAACATTCGTCGGTCGCGATGAAGGACGCTTTCGTATCGAGCGTCTCCGATTTCTATCTCACCAATCCGATCGCGCGCGCGTCGGCCGTCATGGCCGAATGTTCGGCGCTGGCCAAGGGCCGGCTGCGACAAGCCGCGGAATAGGAGTAAACGACGTGACCGACGGCAGGCTGCACACTATCGTTTCCTTCGTCACGGAAAATCCCGTGCTTCTCGCGATCTATAAGAGCGTCCTGATCGCCGTCGTGCTGCTCATCTATGTCGCCTATGTGATTCTGGCGGATCGGAAGATCTGGGCGGCGGTGCAGTTGCGGCGCGGACCAAATGTCGTCGGTCCCTGGGGCCTGTGGCAGAGCTTCGCCGACTTCATAAAGTTCGCGCTGAAGGAACCCGTCATTCCGGACACGGCCAATAAGAGCGTGTTCCTGTTCGCGCCATTCTTGATGGCGACCTTGGCGATCGCCGCATGGGCGGTTATCCCGGTGTCCTCCGATGGCTGGGTGGTCGCGGACATTAATGTCGGCGTGCTCTATATTTTCGCGCTGTCCTCGCTCGGCGTCTATGGCGTGATCATGGGCGGCTGGGCGTCGAACTCCAAATATCCGTTTCTGTCGGCGCTGCGCGCGGCGGCTCAAATGGTGTCCTACGAAGTGTCGATCGGCTTCGTCATCATCACCGTTCTGCTCTGCGCCGGCTCGCTCAATCTCACCGACATTGTGCAGGCCCAGGACACCAAATACGGGATTCTCGGCTGGTACTGGCTGCGCCTCTTGCCGATGTTCGTGATCTTTTTCGTTTCCGCGCTGGCCGAAACGAACCGCCCGCCGTTCGATCTCGTCGAAGCGGAATCGGAACTCGTCGCCGGTTTCATGATCGAATATTCCGCGACGCCGTATGTTCTGTTCATGCTGGCGGAATATGTGGCGATCGTGACGATGTGCGCGCTGCTGACGATCCTTTTCTGCGGGGGCTGGCTGCCGCCGATCAAGATGGCGCCCTTCACCTACATTCCGGGCGTGATCTGGTTCACGCTGAAGGTCAGCTTCTTCTTCTTCTTCTTCGCGATGGTGAAAGCCTTCGTGCCCCGCTATCGATACGATCAATTGATGCGCCTGGGCTGGAAGGTGTTTTTGCCGCTCTCGCTGGCGATGGTCGTCATTGTGGCCGCCGTGCTGCAGTTTGGCCCCACCGCCGCGCTGGCGAATTGAGGTAGCATCATGAGACTCGACCACGCCGCGAAATCGCTGTTCCTCACCGAGTTCATCGGGGCCTTCCTGTTGTCGATGCGCTACTTCTTCAAGCCGAAATCGACGATCAACTACCCGCACGAAAAGAATCCCCAGTCGCCGCGCTATCGCGGCGAGCACGCGCTGCGCCGTTATCCCAATGGCGAGGAGCGTTGCATCGCCTGCAAGCTTTGCGAGGCGATCTGTCCCGCGCAGGCGATCACGATCGAAGCCGGTCCGCGCCGCAACGACGGCACCCGCCGCACGACGCGCTACGACATCGACATGGTGAAGTGCATCTATTGCGGCTTCTGTCAGGAGGCCTGTCCGGTCGACGCGATCGTCGAGGGGCCGAACGCGGAATTCGCGGTCGAGACGCGCGAGGAACTTTACTATAACAAGGATCGTCTGCTGGAGAACGGCGCGCGCTGGGAGCGGGAGATCGCTCGCAACATAGCGCTCGACGCGCCCTATCGCTAAACGAAAGATCCGTAAAACCAGCGCCTTTTTCGAGGCGCGAGATCTCGCAAAGAGGACGAAGCCGTGGCCGCCGTATTCTTCTATCTTTTCTCGGGCGTGCTGATCGCCTCGGCCTTCGGGGTGATCACCGCGCGCAATCCCGTGCATTCCGTGCTGTTCCTCATCCTCGCTTTCTGCAACGGCGCGGGCCTCTTTCTGTTGCAGGGCGCCGAGTTCCTGGCGATGATTCTCATCGTCGTCTATGTCGGCGCAGTGGCGGTGCTGTTTCTTTTCGTCGTGATGATGCTCGACGTGGATTTCGCGGAGTTGAAGCAGGGTTTCCAGAAATACCTTCCCGCCGGCTTCGGCGTCGGCGCGGTCGTGCTCGGGGAGCTTGGCTTCGTCGCAGTCGGCTGGACATCGGCGCCTACGGCTCGGGAGGCCGCCGCGTCGCCAATCCTGGCCCATGTCACCAACACCGCGGCGCTGGGGCAGGTGCTCTACACGAAATATGTGATCTTCTTTCAGGTGTCGGCGCTTGTGCTGCTGACGGCGATGATCGGCGCGATCGTGCTGACGCTGCGCCATCGCCCCAATGTGAAGCGCCAAAATATCGACGTGCAGAACGCGCGGACCGCCAAGACGGTGGTCGAACTGAAGAAAGTGCCCTCGCGGGCCGGCGTGTAAGGAAGCAGCCCATGATCATTGGCCTCACGCATTATCTCGTCGTCGCGGCGATCCTGTTCACGTTCGGCATCGCGGGGATCATCCTCAATCGCAAGAACATCATCGTTATCCTGATGTCGGTCGAACTGATCCTCTTGTCGGTGAACCTCAATTTCGTGGCCTTCTCGGCGCAGCTCGGCGATTTGACTGGCCAGGTCTTCGCGCTGTTCGTTCTCACCGTCGCGGCGGCGGAGGCGGCGATCGGTCTCGCCATTCTCGTTACTTTCTATCGAAATCGCGGCTCGATCGCGGTCGACGACATCAACAGCTTGAAGGGCTGACCGCGCGATGATCAAGGCAATCGTTTTTCTCCCACTCGTCGGCTTTCTGATCGCGGGCGGACTCGGGCGCAAAATCGGCGCGCGCGCTTCGGAACTCATCACCTCCGGCCTGCTCGTCACATGCGCGGTCATGTCGTGGATGGTGTTTTTCAACGTGGCGCTCGGCCAGGGCGAGGCGGTGACGCCGGTGCTCGGAAACTGGTTCACCTCGGGCGCCTTGAAGGTCGATTGGGCGTTGCGCGTCGATACGTTGACGGCGGTCATGCTGGTCGTCGTGAACACGGTGTCCAGCCTCGTGCATATCTATTCGATCGGCTACATGCACGAAGATCCGCACCGTCCGCGCTTTTTCGCCTATCTGTCGCTGTTCACCTTCGCCATGCTGATGCTGGTGACGGCGGATAATCTCGTGCAGATGTTCTTTGGCTGGGAAGGCGTCGGCCTGGCGTCCTATCTGCTCATCGGCTTCTGGTACGAAAAGCCTTCGGCCAACGCCGCCGCGATCAAGGCCTTCGTGGTCAACCGTGTCGGCGACTTCGGCTTCGCGCTCGGCATTTTCCTCACTTTCAAGCTCACGCATTCGGTGACGTTCGACGAAGTGTTCGCCGCTGTTCCGGGCTTGGAGGGGCAAACCATTCACATTTTCGGGCTCGACGTCGACGCGCTCACGCTGACGGCGTTTTTGCTCTTTACCGGCGCGATGGGCAAATCGGCGCAATTCCTGCTGCACACCTGGCTGCCGGACGCGATGGAAGGCCCGACTCCGGTCTCCGCGCTCATTCACGCGGCGACCATGGTCACCGCCGGCGTATTCATGGTGGCGCGTCTGTCGCCGATCTTCGAATATGCGCCGGACGCGCTGACCTTCGTCACGATTATCGGAGCCACGACAGCATTCTTCGCGGCGACCATCGGCCTCGTGCAAAACGACATCAAGCGCGTGATCGCCTATTCGACCTGTTCGCAGCTTGGCTACATGTTCGTCGCGGAAGGCGTGGGCGGATATTCGCTCGGCATCTTCCATTTGTTCACCCACGCCTTCTTCAAGGCGCTGCTGTTCCTCGGCGCGGGCTCGGTGATTGTTGCGATGCACCACGAGCAGGACATGCGCAACATGGGCGGTCTGCGCAANNTTGGCATACCCCATACGGAATTGGGCTTCGCCGGCTTTTTCTCCAAGGACGCCATCATCGAGGCGGCCTACGCCGCCGGACAGCATTCCCATGCCGCGATGTTCGGCTTCGTCTCCACGGTCGTGGCGGCCGGCCTCACGTCGTTCTACTCATGGCGACTGGTGTTCATGACCTTCTTTGGCAAGCGCGCCGATCACGACGCCGCGCATGGTCACGACCAACACGCGGCTCACGGCGACGACGATCACGCGCACGACGATCACGGCCACGCGCCGCACGAGTCGCCAATCGTCATGCTGATCCCGCTCGCGGTGCTCGCCGCCGGCGCCGTGGCGGCGGGTTTTGTTTTCGAGCCCTATTTCGCCGGTCACGCCTTCGACGAGTTTTGGAAGGAGTCGCTGTTCCTCGGCCCCCACAATCACATCCTGCATGAGATGCACGACATCCCGGCCTGGGCTTCATATAGCCCGTCGATCATGATGGTTCTCGGTTTTCTCGTGTCCCTCTATGTCTATATTCTGCGGCCTGGCACGGCGCAGGCGCTCGCGCGCGCTTTTCCGGGGCTGTACCAATTCCTCCTCAACAAATGGTATTTCGACGAACTGTACGACTTCCTGTTCGTGCGCCCGGCGTTCGCTCTGGGGCGGCTGTTCTGGAAGGGTGGAGACGGTCGGATTATCGACGGGCTCGGACCCGATGGCGTGGCGGCCCGCGTCATCGACGGCGCGCGGCTCGCCATGCGTCTTCAGACGGGTTACATCTACCACTATGCTTTCGCGATGTTGATCGGCGTCGCGGCGGTCGTCAGTTGGTTCGTCGCCGGAGGCATTCGCTAATGTTCGGTTTTGGAATTCTCTCGGGCCTGACCTTTCTGCCGCTGGTCGGCGCGGCCTTCATATTGACGCAGCGTGGCGACAGCGACTCTTCGTTGCGCAACGTTCGATGGGCGGCGCTGCTCACCACGATCGCGACCTTTGTCTTGTCTCTCGTCGTTTGGCAACGGTTCGACGCGTCGGACGCGGCGTTTCAGCTGATCGAAGAAAAGGCGTGGTTCGGTTCGGGCCTCGTCTATAAACTGGGCGTCGACGGCTTCTCGATACCCTTCGTGCTGCTGACGACATTCCTGATGCCCTTCTCGATCCTCGCCTCTTGGGAGTCGATCACCAAGCGCGTCGCCGAATATATGATCGCCTTCCTCGTGCTGGAGACGCTGATGATCGGCGTGTTCTGCGCGCTGGATCTGGTGCTGTTCTATCTGTTCTTCGAAGGCGGCCTCATTCCGATGTTTCTCATCATCGGCATTTGGGGCGGCAAGCGGCGCGTCTATGCGAGCTTCAAATTCTTTCTCTATACGCTGGTGGGTTCGCTCCTGATGTTGATCGCCATTCTGGCGATGTACAACCAGGCCGGCACGACCGACATTCAGACGCTGCTGAACACGCATTTTTCGCCACAAATGCAGACGTGGCTGTGGCTTGCCTTCTTCGCCTCCTTCGCGGTGAAAATGCCGATGTGGCCGGTGCACACCTGGTTGCCGGACGCGCATGTCGAGGCGCCGACGGCGGGCTCGGTGATNNATCGCCATTATCTACACCTCGCTCGTCGCGCTGGTGCAGGAAGACATCAAGAAGCTGATCGCCTATTCGTCGGTCGCGCATATGGGCTTCGTGACGATGGGCCTGTTCACGCTGAACACGCAAGGCGTGCAGGGCGCGATGTTCCTGATGATCTCGCACGGCTTCGTGTCTGGCGCGCTGTTCCTTTGCGTCGGCGTCATCTACGACCGCATGCACACGCGCGAAATCTCCGCCTATGGCGGTCTCGTCAAGCGCATGCCGCTCTATGCCTTCACCTTCATGGTCTTCACCCTGGCGAATGTCGGCCTTCCCGGCACATCGGGTTTCGTCGGCGAATTCCTCGCGCTGGTCGGCGCCTTCAACGCCAACAGCTGGGTCGCGCTGTTCGCCACGTCGGGCGTCATTCTTTCGGCGGCCTATGCGCTGTATCTTTATCGCCGCGTGATCTTCGGGGTTCTCGACAAGGCGAGCCTCGCCAGCATCGCGGATCTATCGCCGCGCGAAATCGCGATCTTCGTTCCGTTGCTGGCGTTGACGATCTACTATGGCGTTTGGCCGGGCCCAGTTCTCGAAGCTTCAGCGGCCTCCGTCGCGAATCTACTCAACTCCCATTCGGCGCTGCTTCACGCGGTTCACATCGCCGCCGCCGGCCAATGACGGATCAGTAAAGATGCCTTTTTTCACGCAGCTCGCGCATCACTTCCTGCCGGAGGTCATCCTCGCCATCGGCGTTCTCGCGCTCATCCTGGTCGGCGCCTGGCGCGGCGAGCGCTCGTTCTCGCTGGTGACCGAGTTGACCGTCGCCGTGCTGGGGCTGGCGATATTGGCGATCCTGTTGTCGACGAAATCCGAGGCGATCGTCTTCGACGGCGCCTACATCGACGACGCTTTCTCGCGCTTCGCGAAGGTGTTGACGCTTAGCGCGTCGCTGGTGACGATCCTGCTGTCGTCGGATTTTCTGCGCCGCGCCGCGCTCGATAAATTCGAATATCCGATCTTGATCCTGCTGGCCACGCTCGGCATGCTGCTGCTGATCTCGGCGGATAATCTCATCGCGCTCTATCTCGGCCTCGAACTGATGTCGCTGGCGCTCTATGTCGTCGCCGCCTTTTCGCGCGACGATGGACGCGCCTCGGAAGCGGGTCTCAAATATTTCGTTCTCGGCGCGCTGTCGTCGGGCATGATGCTTTACGGCGCATCGCTGCTCTATGGCTTTTCGGGGACGGTGTCGTTCGAGGGCATCGCGGCGGTCGTCTCCCACTCGGCGCCGATTGGCGTGATCTTCGGTCTCGTTTTCGTTCTGGCGGGTCTCGCGTTCAAAATGTCGGCGGCGCCCTTCCATATGTGGACGCCNNGTCGTTTCGACCTTGCTTGGCTCCTTCGCGGCGATCGGCCAAACCAATATCAAGCGGCTGATGGCCTATTCCTCGATCGGCCACATGGGGTTCGTGCTGATCGGCCTCGCCGCCGGCACCGAGGACGCGATCAGAGGCGTCGCTCTTTATCTCGTCATTTATGCGATCATGACGCTTGGCGCTTTCGCGGCGATTCTGACCATGCGCGTCGACGGCAAGCCGGTCGAAAACATCTCCGACCTCGCGGGGCTGTCGCGTAGCAATGGCGCGACGGCGTTCTTCCTGTCGATGCTGATGTTCTCGCTGGCTGGCGTGCCGCCGCTTGGCGGATTCTTCGCTAAATATTACGTTCTGCTGCCCGCTGTTCAGGCGGGGCTGTACCCGCTCGCGGTGCTCGGCGTGCTGGCCAGCGCGGTGGCCGCCTATTACTATCTTCGGATCGTTAAGGTCATGTATTTCGACGAGCCGGCTCCCGTTTTCGATCATTCCGCCTTCACGCCGCGCGCGGTGCTGGCGGTTTCGTCGATCTTTCTGCTATGCTTCTGGGTCTACCCGGCGCCGCTGATGAACGCGGCGACAGCCGCCGCGAAATCGCTGTTTTGAAAGCGGACGCATGCTTGGAGCTGGGATGCGAAGCGCGCGCGCGCGGTGTTCGGCTGATTTCCCTCGACGAGGTGGATTCCACCAATGACGAGGGCAAGCGGTTCGTCGCCGAAGGCGAGCGCGGCCCGCTTTGGATCGTGGCTGGGCGGCAAACCCAAGGCAGGGGGCGCCTTGGCCGGCAATGGGTTTCGACGCCCGGCAATCTTCACGCGAGCCTACTTCTCTCCGGCGGCTCCATGCCGAGCCTCGCGCCGCAACTCGGATTTGTCGCTGGCGTCGCGTTAATTGACGCGGTTCGGCGAGTCAGCGGGTTGGGAGAACGCCTCGCGCTGAAATGGCCGAACGACCTTCTGCTGGATGGCGGCAAGCTCGCCGGGGTTCTCCTCGAAGGCGTCCCGATTGCGACGGGCGACCCACGTGCCCCCCATGAGTGCATCGTCGTCATCGGCATTGGGGTTAATTGCGCCAGCGCGCCGCAAGGACTGCCTTACCCAGCGCGCGCGCTGAGCGAAACAGGCTCCGGCGCGCCGACCGCCGCGCGACTGTTCGCTCCGCTTACCGACGCCTTTATCGCCGCGCTGGACCTTTGGGCGGGGGGCGACGGCTTCGCCGCCATTCGCGAAAAGTGGCTTGAATCGGCGGCGAGCCTCGGCCAGCCGGTTCGCGTCCTGCTGGCGCGGGACGAGGAAGTGCGTGGGCGCTTCCTGACGATCGATGCCCGCGGACGAATGGTCGTCGCGACGGCCGAGGGCGAACGCGTCGTGGACGCGGGCGACGTGTTTTTGGCTCATGATGAGTCCATTGTTCTCGAACAGTCAGGTTTGCGTTCATGACGATTGACGAAAGCGAATTCGTCTTCGCGCCGCTCGGCGGCCTCGGCGAAATCGGCATGAACGCGGCGCTTTACGGCTTCGGTCCCGCGCGCGGGCGCAAATGGCTGATGGTGGATTGCGGCCTCACCTTCCCGGGGCCCGATCTGCCCGGCGTCGATCTCGTGCTCCCCGACGTGTCCTTCGTCGAGAAAATCGGCCGCGATCTTTTGGGGCTTTTGATCACGCACGCGCATGAAGACCACATTGGCGCGCTCGCCGCCCTGTGGCCCAAGCTGCGCTGCCGCGTCTTCGCGACGCCTTTCGCCGCGGGGCTCATCGAAACGCGTCGCCTGTCGGAGCCCGGCGCGCCCAATGTCGAGATAACGCGGGTCGGGCCGGGGACGGTGTTGGACCTTGGTCCCTTCAGCGTCGAATATGTCGCCGTCGCTCATTCCATTCCGGAAGCCTGCGCCCTGGCCATCCGCACTCCGGCGGGGCTCGCCGTGCATACGGGGGACTGGAAGATCGACCCCGATCCTGGCGTCGGCTATCGCATCGACGAAGCGCGGCTGCGCGCGCTCGGGGACGAGGGCGTGACCGCGCTGATCTGCGACTCGACCAATATTCTCCGCGAAGGCGACAGTTTTTCGGAAAGCGACGTCGCCCGGACCCTGCGCGCTCTGATCGGGGAGGCCGCGGGCCGCGTGCTGGTGACGACTTTCGCCTCGAACATTTCGCGCGTGCGCGCCATCGCCGAAGCGGCGCAGGCCTGCGGCCGTAGCGTCGTCGTGGCCGGCCGCGCGCTCGATCGCGCGATCCAGGTGGCGCGCGATTGCGGCTATCTTGAGGGAATCGCCGGCTTCTATTCGCTCGACCATCTCGCGACGCTGCCGCGTGACAAAGTGGTGGTCATCGCGACGGGAAGCCAGGGTGAAGCGCGCGCCGCGATGGCGCGTGCCGCCGAAGGCGAACATCCCGCGATCAAACTGGTTTCCGGCGACCGCGTCATTTTCTCCTCGCGCGCCATTCCCGGAAACATGCGCGAAGTGCATCGCGTCATCAATAAATTATGCGACCTCGGCGTCGAGGTGATCACCGATCACGACCATCTCGTGCATTGCTCGGGCCATCCGCGCAGGGGCGAGGTGGCGCGGATGTATGAATGGGTGCGGCCGCGAGCGGCCGTGCCCGCGCATGGCGAGGCGCATCATCTGACGCGGCACGCCGCTTTCGCGAAAGAGCAGGGCGTTAGCCAAGTCGTCTCGGCGCGCAACGGCGATCTCGTGCGCCTCGCGCCCGGCGCGCCGGCGGTTATCGGCAAGATTCCCTTTGGCAGAGTGTTCAAGGACGGCGACATCCTCGTGAGCGAGAACGACGCCGCCGTGCGCGAGCGGGTCAAGCTAGCCTTCGCGGGCGTCGTGTCCATCGCGCTCGCGGTCGGCAAGCAGGGCGATCTCGTTGGCGATCCCGACATTGTTTTCGCCGGCCTGCCCAAGCTGGGCAAGAATAACGTCGACATGGGCGACGTCGTAGACGACGCGGTGTTCAAAACATTCGACACCTTGCCGCGCGCGCGCCGGCGAGATTTCGATTCGGTGGCCACGGCCATCGAGCGCGCGGTGCGCGGCGCCGTCTACACAAGTTGGGGCAAGAAGCCGCTGGTGCATGTGCTCGTGGTGGGCGGCTGAGCACGCTGGGGGACAGGGCTTGAACACGCCGCGCGAAACGCGGCGACACGTCGAACCTTCACGATACTCGGTTGGAATAAGCAGTGTCGCTTCTCGCTTGCCAATAATGCGAATCAGTCGCAGATATGGGCCGGGAGCGATCCTGCGAACGCCGAACGATATCCATGTCGCTTCTTCCGAAAATGTTGACTGATGACCAAAGTTGGATGGAAAAGGCGATTCGACTATGAGAAATGCCGAAGCGTCCGCGTTAGGGGAACTTGCCCCGATGGCCGAAGGACTTTCTCTCGGCATTGAATTTCCTCTCGTGGTCGACCTCGACGGGACCTTGATCGCAACCGACGCGCTGCATGAGTCACTGCTGTTTTTTCTGAAGCGCCAGGGAATGGCCTCGTGGAAAATTCCGTTCTGGATTCTTTCCGGTCGCGCGAAGGTTAAAAATCGGCTGGCCGCGGTCGTCACCGAGGAAGACGTCGCGACGTTTCCCGTCAATGACGAACTTCTCGCCTTGGCGGAACGGGAGGCTAAGCGGGGGCGCCGGGTCGTCTTGGCGACCGCCGCCGACGTTTCCATCGCCGAGAAGATTCAACGCCGCTTTCCCTGCATCAACGACATCGTAGCCTCCCGCGACGGTCTCAATCTGAAAGGCTTGGCGAAGGCGCAAGAATTGGTGAGCCTCCTCCCGGACGGTTTCGTTTACGCGGGCGATTCTTCGGCGGATTTACACGTTTGGAGCAAGGCGTCGGCGGCGGTCTTCGCGGGGCGCTCGGCGAGGATGGTGAAGAAAGTCACCGCCCGAACCGAACTCATATCTGTTTTGCCGACCAAGGGATTTAATTTTCCATCGCTTCGGCGCGGGCTGCGTTTTCATCAATGGGCCAAAAACGCCCTCGTCTTCGTGCCGCTGGTGCTCGGCGGAAAGGTGCATGATTCGACGGCTTGGCTTCACGCGCTCGGAGGTTTCGTCGCGCTGAGCGTCCTCGCCTCGGCGACATATGTTCTCAACGATCTTTGGGATCTGACGGAAGATCGGCGGACTGGTCGAAAAAGAACCGGCCTCTCGCGAACGGCGATCTGTCGATCGCGACGGGCATCGGGCTGATCGCCGGCGGCGGATTGGCGTCGTTCCTTCTCGCGGCGCTGATGGGCGCGAACTGCGTGGGAATGCTCGCGCTCTATCTCGTCATCAGTCTCGCCTATTCGTTTCGGCTGAAACGCGAACCGATCGTCGACGTGTTCATTCTGGCCGCGCTTTTTTCGATGCGTCTGGCGCTCGGCGTGGTCGTCACCGGCACGGTGTTTTCGCCGTGGCTGTTTGTTTTCTCCATGTTCCTATTCTTGTCGCTGTCGACGGCGAAGCGTCAGACCGAAATCACGCGCATGGTCGCGCATGGGCTCGACGGAACGCCCGGCCGCGGCTATCGCGCCTGCGACGCGCCATTGATGCTCTCGCTCGGCGTCGGAGCGATGATGGCCACAGTGCTGATCATGGTGATCTACCTTGTCGAGGACGCGTTTCCGACGGGGTTCTATAGTCACCCGAATTTTTTATGGAGTTTTCCGGTGATCATATTTTTGTGGCTCGCGCGGATATGGCTGCTCTGTCATCGCGGCGAATTGCATGACGATCCCGTGGCCTTCGCGCTGAAAGACGGACCCAGCCTAATCTATGGGGCGTTGATGGCGGCCATGTTCGGCGCGGCGATCTCGTGACGACCAAAGCCGCCTCGGCGCCATCGCCCTTCGTCGAGAGAAGCGACGTTGTGTCGTGGGGCCGCGTCTCGCGCGGCGTTCAGCGCGTGGCGCGCCCCGGCTTTCGCGATGAATTGTCGGGTCTCCCGAGCCACGCCGGCGACGAGAGCCTCTTGGCGATCGGGCTGCGGCGTTCCTATGGCGATTCCTGTCTTAACCGCGCCGGCGCGGTCGTCGATATGAGCGGTCTCGATCGCTTCATCGCCTTCGACGCCGCGACGGGCGTCCTGCGCGCGGAAGCGGGCGCGAGCCTTTCGGAAATTTTGCGTCTCGTCGTCCCAAAAGGCTGGTTTCCGCCGACGACGCCGGGAACGCGCTTCGTCACGCTCGGCGGCGTCGTCGCCAACGACGTTCACGGCAAGAATCATCATGGCGCGGGCTCGATCGGGCGCCATGTTCGCGCCTTTGGGCTGTTGCGCAGCGATCGCGGGGCGTTGACCGTCACGCCGGAATCCGACCCGGCGCTGTTCGCCTCCACCATCGGCGGTCTCGGACTGACCGGCGTGATCGAATGGGTGGAGTTGCAGCTCGTCAAAATTGGCGGGGCTCACCTCGATGTCGAGATCGTTCCCTACGACAATCTCGACGCCTTTTGGTCCTTGGCCGACGAGAGCGCGCGAAGCTTCGAACACACTGTCGCCTGGATCGACTGCACGGCCGGCGGCGCCGAAACCGGGCGCGGGATTTTCTCCCGCGCCAATTGGATCGACGACGGCGCATATGATCTTCACGACGACAAGAGTTGGAAGCGTATTCCGCTCGAGGCGCCTGGCTTCGCCCTCAACCGTTTCACGGTCGGCGCGTTCAATAAGCTTTATCATCGCGTCAACAGCGCCAAGGCGGGAACGAACCGCCAGCATTACGCGCCCTTCTTTTATCCGCTCGACGCGGTGCATGACTGGAACAGGCTGTATGGACGACGCGGCATGTTGCAATATCAATGCGTCATCCCCCGCGAAAGCCAACGGGACGCGATCGCCGAGATGCTCCGCGTCATCGCCGCCTCCGGCCAGGCCTCGTTTCTCGCGGTGCTGAAAACCTTTGGCGACTTGCCTTCGCCGGGCGTTCTGTCCTTCCCGCGGCCGGGCGCGACGCTCGCGCTGGACTTTCCGTTTAGAGGCGAGACGACGCTCAACCTGCTGGCGCGGCTCGACGCCATGGTCAGGGAGGCGAACGGCGCGCTCTATCCGGCCAAGGATGGACGCATGTCGTGTGAAATGTTCCGCCGATCCTTCCCGCGCTGGGAGCAACTGCTGAAGGATCCAGCATTGAATTCCGATTTCTGGACAAGGGTGGCCCAATGAACATCGAAAGCGAACGCATCGTCATTCTTGGCGCGGGTTCGGCCATCGCGCGGGCGACCGCCCGCCTTTGGGCGAAGCGCGGCGCGCGGCTCGTGCTTGTGGGGCGAGATCAGGACCGCCTGAACGCCGTCGCCGCCGATCTCGTCGCGCGCGGCGCCGTGCAAGCCGATTGCGTGGCGCTCGATTGCGCATCCGCGGACGCTGGCGCGGAACTCGCCAAAATGGTCGAGACGCTTGGCGGCCTCGATATTCTGCTGCTCGCCTATGGCGTTCTCGGCGATCAAACCGAACTCGCGCGCGATCCGAGCGCGGCGGCGACGCTGATACAGACCAATTTCACCAGCGCCGCCGCCTGGTGCCTTGCCGCCGCGGCGATTTTCGAAAAGCAGCGCGCCGGCGCGTTGCTGGTGATCGGCTCGGTGGCCGGAGATCGAGGCCGGCGTTCCAATTTTATCTATGGCGCCACGAAAGGCGGTCTCGCGCGGCTGGTCGAGGGGATCGCCCATCGCCTGGCGCCGCTCGGCGCCCGCGCCGTATTGATAAAGCCCGGCTTCGTCGACACGCCGATGACCGCGAGCATTACGAAAAAGGGATTGCTATGGGCCACCCCGGAGCAAGTCGCCGATGTGATCGAGGCGGCGGCGGAGCGCGGCGGCCCAGTGGTCTACGCGCCGAAATTCTGGTTGCCGATCATGCTGATTATTCGCCACATGCCCACTTTCGTCTTCAATAAACTCAACCTCTGAAAGCGTCGCCATAAACGGGGAGACGGAAGCGAACGCTCTCGACTCCCCCGCGATGGCCGCGAACGGCTTTGACGATGGGAATAAGCGCGCAAAATATAGAACACATATTTCGCTAATACGAATAATGCTTTTTCTTGCTGGTCCGAGACTGCAATATACGCATATATTGCGTCATAACTATCTACATATATTAAAATATTCACTTTGCCGGCCGTCACGTAAGGTCATTGTCACGCTCGTCGCGCGCGATGGCTTTGTTCTCTTTGTTCTCTTTGTTCTCTGTATCACGTCCGCTCGCGTTGCCCGCGCCATAGACAAATGCCCAGGCCATAAGCATCAGAACGAAATACACCACACAAACCACACTCCAATGCTCTTCTACCCACATTAGGGCGTGAAACAGCAACGCACCCTCCCTCCCTTGCACCTATTTTGGGCGCGATTACAGTCGTTTTAAACGATTGCGATTAGAGTTGATAATTGAACTCGCTTGCGCGTCAACCAAGTACTAGTACGTATACAAGACAATAATCGCGCGGCCGGAGCGACCCCAGACTGATCGCGGCTGACGAGAAAGAAACGACCTATACTATTGAAATGTATTATTGAAATTCCGAGGCGGGCGCGCGATTTCAGTCTTGCGCCGAATATAGATCGTCTTGGACCTAAACAGTTTATATAGTTCGATAAAAAGGCTCCGCAGGGTAGACGAGCCATGGCTTTTACAAATGGAGCTGGAGTTGTCGCCGCCCGAACATTTTCCTTGACCCGCCTGATCAATAGGGCGGCGGCGGGACGGCTCGCGCCCGCCGCCGTTTTATCCAAACCACCGCCTGGCCACGTAGCCCGGCGGTGTCGAAAATAAGCGTCAAAACTCCGTAAACCACGACGCCCAGGGACACCTGCAATAGCAGCGTCAAAACCCCCGGCGTCATTTCGCGCAGTGGCGACAGGACGGCGACCATGCCGCCGGTGGCGACGACCGCGAAGGCCACATCTCGCGCACGCGGCCAGATCGGTTTCGCGCGGGCGGCGAAAAACAGCGTCGCGACAAGCGCCGCGAGATAGGCGCCACACTGCGCCAGCGCCAAACTGGAGGCGTCTCTCCCCCAAGGCAGGGCCACGACCAGGAAAAATCCCGCGGCGACGGCGACCAGCGCCGCGCCCACCATTGGCGCGGTCTTCTTGCCGATCTGAAACACCGGATTGACGCCAAACAGAATCATCCCCATCGCGAACAAGCCTGGAAGCAGCAGGCCAAGATAATGGGCGAAAGGCCCTCGATATTGTGCCGGGACGATCAGCAATTCGATCGACGGCATGACGAGGAAGAGGCCGGTGCAAGCCGGCAAAAGAAAAGCGAGAACAACCGCCATATTGCGGCCGACCTGTCGCCGCGCCCTCTCCGCCCCGTGGTTCTCGTGCGCCGCAACCGCGATTTGGAACAACAACACGTCGAGCGCGGAGCCAAACGCCAGCATCGCGCGCATGCCAAGGTCGAATGCGAGCGCGAACTGCCCGGTTTCGGCGAAGTCATACACGTCGGCGACCGTGGAGCGCGCCGCGAGCGGAATGGCTTGATAAAGCAAATTGGCGGTGACGATCGGCGCGCTATAAGCGATCAACGCCGCCGCCGTTTCGCGACGCGCCGCGCCCGGCGGCGCGCCCTTGTCGGTCAGCGAGGCGCGCGCCGCGATCACCGTGCCGAACAGGCTCGCGATCGTGCCCGCCAAGGCGACGCCCGCCGAGTGAAACAAAAACGCCCCGCCGCCGGTCAGGANNCGTGGCGAGCGCCAGCGCGCAGACGACCGCGACGAAGGACATGTCGAGCGTCGCCCGCACGACCGGCTTCTGATCGCGCACTCGCACGGAGTAAAAGCGCGTCGCCGCGAGGCGCAGCCAATCGAACAACGCCGTTTGCACCACGGCGGAGATCGAAAAGGCTATGGCGAAACGCCCATATTCCTCGGGGCCGAGGTATTTGGCGACCAGCAAGCCGATCACGACATTCGTGGCGGAATTGGCCAGAAATGCGAGGAGAACGTTCACCGGGCCGCAACCTCGATCGCGGTGCGAGGCGCGACGCGCGGCCACTCGAAATCATGCTCGATGATTTCGGCGCCAGGGCGCCGCGACGCGTGTTTTGGTGCTGCTGGGGCGCCGACGATCAAGGCTCGACGCGCTCCCCGCGTCCCGCCAACCCGGCGATTTCACGCAGCGCTTGCGCATCGCGCGGGGTTACGTCGGGATAGTCCGGATCGGCGGTGGCGGGATCGAAATATCGCCACGACCGCGCGCATTTGACGCCGGGCGCGGGCGCGAACGACACGGCTACGCCCTTGACCTCAGGCAAGCGGAACGCCTCGGGCGACGCCTCGCCTTCGGTCTCCACGCGGATGTCGGAGGTGATGCAGATTTCGGCGAAATCGATTCCGTCGAGCGCCACGCAAAGCTTGGCGTCGGAAATATGCACGACGGGCGCCGCCTCCAGCGACGACCCAATGCGTTTCTCCGCGCGCGCGACCTCCAGCGCGCCGGTGACAACGGCGCGGATCGCGCGAATATCGCTCCATTTTTTCGCCAGCGCCTCGTCGCGCCAATGCGACGGGACGTCGGGGAAGACCTCCAAATGCGCCGACACCGCGCCCTTGTAGCGCGAGAGCCACGCTTCCTCGGCGGTGAAGACCAGGATCGGCGCGAGCCAGGTCGTGACGCAGCGGAAAATATGCTCGATCGTCGCCAGCGCCGCCTTGCGCTTCTCGCTCGACGGCGGGTCGCAATAGAGCGCGTCCTTGCGGATGTCGAAGTAAAAGGCCGAAAGATCGCTGGTCATGAACGGCGTCAGCAGCGCCACGACCTTTTTGTAATCGTAAGCCGCATAGGCCGTGCGAACGGCTTCGTCGAGTTCGACCAGCCGATGAAGCATCAGGCGCTCAAGCTCCGGCGCATGGGCGAGATCGTCCGCGCCCGGCGCGTGATGCGCCAGCGTGCCGAGCATCCAGCGAATTGTGTTGCGCAGCTTGCGATAAGTCTCGACGAAGGTTTTGAGGATCTCCGGCCCGACGCGCAAATCGTCGGCGTAATCCGAGGCGCAGACCCACAAGCGCAAAATATCGGCGCCGGAATCGGCGATGACCTTTTGCGGCGCGACCACATTGCCGAGCGATTTCGACATTTTGCGGCCCTTCTCATCCAGCACGAAGCCATGGGTGAGAACCGCGTCATAGGGCGCGCGATGGCGCGTGCCGCAGGATTCCAGCAGCGAGGAATGGAACCAGCCGCGATGCTGGTCCGAGCCTTCGAGATACATGATCTCGTCGGCGCCGCCGTCGCGCTTGCGATGAATCCCAGCGAGACTCGGGAAAGCCTTGGGGTCTTCGAGCACGAAGGCGTGGGTGCAGCCCGAATCAAACCACACGTCGAGCACGTCGGAGATTTTTTCGTATTCGTCCGGATTGTGATCGGGCGCGAGGAAACGCTGGGCGGCTCCCGCCTCGAACCAGGCGTCGGCGCCCTCGGCGGCGAAGGCCGCCACGATGCGCTCGTTCACGCGCGCGTCGATCAGCGGCTCATGCGTTCCCTTCTTGACGAACACGGCGATCGGCACACCCCAGGCGCGCTGGCGCGAGACCACCCAATCGGGGCGCCCACTGATCATGCCGGTGATGCGGTTTTCGCCGGCCTTGGGCGTCCATTGCGTGCGGGCGATTTCGGCGAGCGCCAAGTGGCGCAACGTCACGTTATGCGCCTCGGGCAGCGGCTTATCCATCGCGATGAACCATTGCGGCGTGTTGCGAAAGATCACCGGCTTCTTGGAGCGCCAGGAGTGCGGATATTGGTGCTTTAGGCGCCCGCGCGCGAGAATATTTCCCGCGGCGACGAGCGCGGCGATGACGGCGTCGTTTGCGTCGCCCTTGTCGCCCTTGTCGGTGATGACGCGCTTGCCCTCGAAGCCGGGGGCGTCGGCGGTGTAAAAGCCGTCTTCGTCGACGGTGTAGGGGATGCGCGTTTCGATGCCGCGCTCCGTGAGCATGCGGCCGCTCGCCATCCAGATGTCGAAGTCGTCGCGGCCATGGCCGGGCGCGGTGTGGACGAAGCCCGTGCCGGTGTCGTCGGTGACATGATCGCCGTCCAGGAGGGGGACGGGGAAGCCGTATCCCGCGTCGAATTTCGCCAGCGGATGCGCGCAAACAAGCCCCTGCATCACGTCGGCGGGGACGTCCTTAAGTCGTTCGAACCCTTCGACTTTCGCGGCCTTGAACAGCTCCTCGGCGAGCTTGTCGGCGAGAATGTAAGTCGCCCCCACCTTGGCCCAATTGTTTTCCGGCGCCTGCGTCACCCGATACAGGCCGTAGGCGATTTTATGCGAGAACGAGATGGCGCGATTGCCCGGCAGCGTCCAGGGCGTCGTCGTCCAGATGACGACGGACACGTGAGCTTTGATCAGGTCGTCAATGTGATCCATGGTCGACGTGATGGAATCTGCCTCAGCAAATAGTTTGCTGTCATCAAAAGCCGTTTTTCCATCTTCATCTTCGGTGATAACGGATGCAGCGCTCATGAACCGCGGCGTCGTGTCGGCTTTCGCCACCGGAAACGCCACGAAAACCGTGTCGCTGACGTGATCCTCGTATTCCACCTCCGCCTCGGCCAGCGCGGTCTTTTCCACCACCGACCACATCACCGGCTTGGAGCCGCGATA
>PLZT01000084.1 GCA_003152255.1 Methylocystaceae bacterium
GGCGTCGGACACAGAAGGCGCCGTCTCAGGGCCGTGAAACGATTTTGAACGCCACATAACAAGGCGGCTATAGCGCGCGAAGAAATTCCATCAGCGCTGGCCGGTCTCGCCAGTGCTTTCCGACCGTTTTGATATTGGTCATCTCGCATTTCGCCAAGGCTTTGGCTTTGGTCTCGAAGTCGACTTCGGCATAGATATTCGTGGTCTCCAGCGAGACATGGCCGAGCCAGCCCCGGATTGTGTTGATGTCGACGCGAGCGCGCAGAAGGTGGGTCGCGGTGGTGTGGCGGATGGAGTGCGGGCTGACACGCTTTGCCGCCAACGCCGGAGATTGGGCTCGAGCCTTCAGAGCGTTACGTTCAACGACGGTATGGATCCCGAATCGAGTAATCGGTCGCCCGCAGCGATTGAGAAAGACTGGCCGGGAAGGCGCGCTTTCGCCTGTGATGGCGGCGAGTTCTGAGACGGTGGCCGACCATAGAGGGCAAAATCGCTGTTTTCCCCCTTTCCCGTGGATTTTTACGCTGGCGGCGTTCAGGTCCAAGTCTCCGACCTTTACTTGGGCGGCTTCCGAAGCTCTGGCTCCGGTGTTGTAGAGAAACAGCAGAAGGGCGTGGTCGCGCTGACCTTGTGCCGTTCGCCGGTCGGGAGCGGCGAGTAAGGCGTCGATCTCGGGCTTTTCGAGATAGCCAATGACGGCCTTGCCGGTTTTCTTGAACGGAATCGAACGGATCTGTCCGGACCATTCGATATGTATCGGACTATGCTCGCCGACAAAGCCCGCAACGGCGCGGATGGCGGCAAGTCGTTGGTTACGTGTGGCGATACTGCATTGACGTGTGACCTCGATATCGTTGAGGAATAGCCTGACGAGATCAGCCGAGACATCGACGACAGTCAGACGGTCGACCGGCGTCTTAGATTGTTTTGCGACGAAAGGAATGAGCTGGCAGAGCGCGTCACGATAGCCGTGTTGGGTGTTGCTGGCGAGGTTGCGTTCGGCGACGACATGCTCCAGCAAGAAGCGCCGAATCCAGGGACCAAGAAGAGCTTCGTCAGTCATGAGACGGCTCCATGGCATAATTTTCGAAGCGTAGGCTCGCCTCGCGAAGCAGTTCCGGGGTCAGCGTAAGGTAACGCTGCGTGCCGGAGATATGCACATGGCCGAGATAGGTCGACAGCTTCGGCAAAAGGCGCTGCACGTCGGCTCCGTCACGGTACCAGGAGATAAGCCTGTGAACGGCGAAGCTGTGGCGCAGGTCATGCAAACGTGGTTGATGTCGGGCGTCGGCGGCTCCGCACACGACATTGGCGCAGACCCGCAAGCGGCAAAAGGCCATCTCGGCGTTTTGCCGTGTCACCGCATTGCCGGTGCGGGAAAGAAAGAACGGCGAAGCAGGCTCGGCATGCTGCTGTCGGCGGCTCACGGAATACAGGGTCAAGATCCGGATCAAATCTTTGCCGATCGGCACCAGCCTCGTTTTGTAAAACTTGCTCTCGCGAACGCAGAGGATCCCTGCGTCGAGATCGACATCGGCCAGGGTAAGGGCGAGTGCTTCACTGATGCGGAGCCCGGCGCCATACAGCAAGAGCAAGAGCGTTCGATAGGTATCTGGAGAAATGCGACAGCGTGGATGGTCGTTGACCACGACGGCATCGAGCAAACGACGTAATTCCTCGTGCGAATAAATATGGGGAACGAACGCTTGCAGGGGTTGGGGAGCGGCCCGTGGCAGCGGCGAGCGGTCGGCATAGCCCCGGGCGACGGCAAACCTGTATAGGCCGCCGAGCGCGGAGTGCTTGCGTTCCCAAAAGCGGGTGACCGGTCCAGTTCCGGCGAGAAAGGCAAACACTTGGTTGGCTGTAACCTCTTGCATGGTCACGTCCCCCAATGCACGACTGAACGACTGAAGGGTACGAGCCTCCGTATGAAAGCGCATACCCATCGCCTGCTTATGGGCGACATAGCTGGCAATGACATCAAAGAGCTTCATGATAGCAGCCCTCCCAGGTCAAACGCCGCGACCTCCTGCAGGCCGATCAAGTCGATCTTGGCGTAGGTCCGGGTTGCATAAGCGCTACGATGGCCGAGATGATCACCAATCTCTTTTAAGCTCAGCCCCGCTTCGACGAGGTGCGCCGCACAAGCGTGGCGAAGGCTGTGCGGACCGTAATGTGCGGTCTGAATGCCCAAAGCGTTAAGTCGGCTACCGACCGCGTGATACATGCCGCCTGACGAGAGAGGATGAAACGGCGCCCTGAGCGTCACAAACAGTTCTCGACAATCACAGCGGCCAGGCCTGACCCGTTGGAGATAGGTCAAAATCGCGTCGCCGACCGAGGTTACGATAGGATAGTATTGCGTCCGCCGCTGCTTCGGCCGTTCAATCGTAATTACCTCTCTGGTCCAATCCAGATCTTCGAGGCGCAATCTGCGGACTTCGCCACTTCTCAATCCGTATATAGCCAGCAGCATCAGGATCGCGTGATCCCGGATGTCGCGCAGATCTTCTCCGCCGGTGCTGTCTATAAGGCGTTGGACGTCGGTCCAGAGAGGACCTCTGGGAAGTCCTTCCTGTTTGAAGAGCCGCGGCGAGTCGATGGCGGCGGCGATTCCGGAGGAACACCAACCCCGCATCTCGGCATGTCGAAAGAATAACCGTAGCGCCACAGCGCTTGTTGCAACGGATACGCGGCGCCAGCCTTCTCGACCTTTCGAATCGAGAAAAGCGTCGACGTCGCCGACGCTGATGGATGCGATCGATGCTTTGCTCAAGGAGACGTGCCGAAGAAAATTTTCAACGTGCCAGCGTCGATTGCAGACCGTGCTTGGCGAGAGCCCGCGCTCGTCCCGCAAATAGGCGATGAAATCCTCGACTTGAACAGAAAAAACATTCTCCTTGTCATCTGGCGACTCCGCCAAACATCCAAGAAAGCTCAGCCACGCGGTGGCGATCTGAATGAACAGTTGCCTTGACCACTTTCCGCTGCCAATGCGCTGCCGTCTTTGCTGGTGACGCGCCCAATTTTGAGCAGCCGCTTCAACTTCCTGTGGAGTAATCAGTTTGCCAGCTGTCACATCGAGCCGCTCGGCGACTACAAGCAGCTCTTGGGCGATGCGCGCCAAAGTGACGCGAGCGATACCCTGATCGGCGCAATGCGCGAGGTAACGCTCTCGGTCGGCAGCCGCCGGAGCCATTCGGTGACGCGCCAAGACCTTGGGATAGGTGAACAAGTCTTCGAACATGGTGTCGGATCTCCTGATTGATGGGGAGTCCGACCATTCTCGGGCACTTTGTTATGTGGCGTTCAAAATCGTTTCACGGCTCTGGGACGGCGCCTTCTGTGTCCGACGCCACATAACTACCGCCGCCACATTCCGCACCGGGCTCTTCCACCGAGTATCCCGATCAAGCAATCGGGTTGCGCCAGTTATGCACGATCCGCGGCCGTGGAAGGGTGAAGCGCTCCAGGATCGCATTGAACCGCTCCCATGGGAGTTAGGCCTCTGGCCTCGCCTACGCAGAACCCATCGCCACCATTTGACGATTTGGATATGGAAGCAGGCGATGCTCCGACCGTTGCCCGTGATGCCGAAATATCCGTGGTGCCCGCGCAACACCGCCGCCAGCCATTTGCGCTGGGTAGGCAGCGACGCGTGCCGACGGAACTTCATCTCACGGCGCAGCTCCTTGAGTTTGCGGATCATCCGCGTGCGTTGGGTCTTCCGCATGACCATGAACCGCCCTTTCCGGGTTGTTCCGCAGTAATGACGGCGACGCCGCTCGGCTGGCGTAACGCCGTGACGGAGCCAGTCTTCTTCGCGGACATTGATCCGGCGGACACAGCCAAGGTCCTCGCGGCGATCCGGGAGCACGCGCCCACCGAGGCCGTGGTTTTTGCCTGGTGGGACATGTCTTGCCGCATTCGCGCCCTCGCGGGACGGCAGGCGCCGCTCGACGATCCACTCGCGCGCGGCCTGCTGACGCCAAGCGCGTGGACCGTCAACGTCGCCGCCATCAACGAAAATCAGCGGGCGTATTGGGGTGCGGGCGTCCCCAGTGGGGAAGGCGAAGCCTTCGCCAAATTCATTGACGCACGCTGCTCATGGACGAAGCGCGCGGCGTGGCGGCGCTGGTCGAAATCGCTGGCGGCAAGGAGGTTTTTGTCGCCGTGCATCTCTCCGATGCGTGGAAGGCGGCGGCGGCTCGACCCGATCTTCTTTCGATCGCTTATCGGGATTTTCCGGGCGGCGGCGACACGCATGGCGTGATGAAGGCGGCGCGCGAATGGTTGCAGGAGAACGGGATCGAGGGGGCTTCGCGGTCGAGCCGATGGGCGGCGCCATCCGCCTCCATTATCTGCCGCGCAAGACGGACTCCGCGCGATTGTTGGCCCGCCTATTGCCGTTCTCCACCTCCAACCCACTCAAGCTTGAGCGTCTTGAACTCGTCTATCAGCACAAGGGCTATTGGATTTACAAATTGAACGCGATTAAGGGCTGATCCACGTTGAGCTTCAGATCGCGCCCGCGCGCAATTCGTAAACTCGGAAACGAGGCCTTTAAGGCGGCGAGGAACGTTGCGGCTGAGCTATTTACCGGCGAAATCTTCCGGTCCGCCTTGCGATAGGCTATGAGTCGAATTGATTGACGTCGCTGCCGAGCTTGAGAGAGTCCGTGACCGATCTGGACGTGGCCGTGCGCGGGATCGCTGCTGAAATTGCGGCGAGGCCGGATCGCGGCGAAGTCGCGACCTACATTCCCGAGCTCGCGCGCGTCGACGCTGGCGCATTTGGCATCGTGGTGATCGACGCCGAAGGCCGCATCGTCGCCGACGGTGACTCGGACGCGCCGTTCTCGATCCAGAGCATTTCGAAAGTCTTCACACTCACGCTGGCGCTCGGCATGGTCGGCGATCGATTGTGGCATCGCGTCGGGCGCGAGCCCTCAGGCAATCCCTTCAATTCCATTGTGCAGCTCGAGTACGAGCGCGGCGTGCCGCGTAATCCGTTTATCAATGCCGGCGCCATCGCGGTGACCGATGTGATCCTGTCCGGGCATCAACCGCGCGAGGCTCTCGGCGAAATCTTACGCTTCGTGCAGTTCCTTGCGCAGGATAACACCATCTTCATCGACAGGGCAGTCGCGGAATCGGAGAAGCGGACCGGCTTTCGCAATATCGCGCTGGCCAATTACATGAAGTCCTTTGGCGTGCTAGATAATCCCGTGGATTTCACGCTCGGCGTTTATTTCCATCATTGCGCGATCGCGATGTCCTGCCGCCAGCTTGCGATGGCCGGGCGCTATCTCGCTCACTCGGGCCGAAATCCCACGACAGGATTGTCGGTCGTCTCGCCCGAACGAGCACGCCGCATCAACGCGTTGATGTTGACCTGCGGCCATTATGACGGCTCTGGCGAATTCGCCTACCGTGTCGGCCTGCCTGGCAAGAGCGGCGTTGGCGGTGGCATACTTGCTATCGCACCTGGAAAAGCGTCAATCGCCGTGTGGTCGCCCGGGCTCGACGCAAACGGCAATTCACATCTGGGGCGCCTCGCGCTGGAGATGCTCGCCAAGCGGATGGGCTGGTCGGTTTTTGGGGCAGAGAGTCCATGAGCGCGCAAAGATGAACTCGCCGCCTTACGTCATCACGCTGGCGCTATATTGACCGCGTCGCACGAACGGAAGGCAACCCAAAATAGCGGGAGCGCTGCAAGATTGCAGCGCCCCTTGGGGTTTAGGGACCAACTACGAGTCGACCTTTCATGCCCGGATGGAAGCGGCAGGTGTAGTCGATCACACCTGGCCGCTTCAAAACCGTTTGGCCTTTGGCACCTGGTGGGAGGTCTATGTCGAAACTCCCGTCATCGGCGGTTGCCGTGTGGCGAAAGATGTCGGAATTTCGCCACTCGACAATGTCATTCACGTGCAGCTCTGCCGGGGCAGACCCAAACACCAGTTTGTTGATTTCGATTACGTAAACCTGCGGCTCGTCGCCACGCGACAGGGGCATGCAGGCGAGAAAGCCGAGCATCAGCGCCCCACTGGCCGCCATAAGGAATCGAACGCCCATCGAAGGCCTACTTCATCTGGCCGACGAGATGCTCGGCATGCTGCTGATGTTCCTTAAACAGCTTCAGGCCGGTTTCAAGCAGGCTCTTCAATTCACCGTTCTGGGCGTCGGGAATGAGCACCGTTGCAAGCGCCCCATTGACGGTTTGATGATAGGCGACCTCGTTCTGCGCGTATGCCTTGTCAAAGGCGGCTCCGCTCAGCTTCGACAATTCCTCGCGCGTCTTGGCGGCGCCTTCCGTCAGGGATTTGCTGGTATCATTGTCTTCGGGCTTAACCTTTAGCTTTTCGACTAAGGCAAGCGCCTGCTTGTTGACTGCAGTGTGATCGCGCACCATTTCCTCGGCAAACTCCCTGACGCCTTTGTTCTGCGAAAGCTTCAGCGCGAGCTCTGCGGCCGCGATGTCGATTTGCCCTGCGGTATACGCGATATGCGCGATTTGCGGATCGGTTGGTTTGGCTGCGGTTTGAGCCACTGCTCCAGACGCTGCGAAGCTCATTGCGACGGCGAGTAGAAGACGCGGATTGCGGAACATGGTGGTGTCTCCTTGACATCAACTTCCCGCTCCTTGCGGGTGATGACGCCACAATAGATGCAGGGACGATCCAAAGGTTCCCGATAAATTTTGCGGGAACCTTTCTGTTTCTGCCGCATCTGATAGTTGTCGGCATGGATGCCAGTTGGGCTGCAATGAAAAGAAATCAGACAGGAATCGCGGACGCAGACTGGACGGGGCTGGGCGATGTCGACATCGTCGCGCGTGTGGCGACAGACGATGCTGGAGCTTTTGCCGAACTCATGCGGCGCTACAACCGCAAACTCTATCGTACCGCGAGAGCCATGACAGGCGATAATGGCGAGGCCGAGGATATTGTTCAGGAGGCTTGGACGCGCGCCTACGCCCATATCGCGGATTTCCGCAACGAATCCTCGATCTCCACTTGGTTGGTCCGCATTGTCCTGAACGAGGCGCTTGGCCGAAAACGGCGCGCAAGGCCATCCGTAGAATTGGATGAGACAAACGAGCTTCAAATGTCGAGCGTGATCGTGCTGCCCAGCTGCGGGACCAATCCGGAAAGCTCAATGTCAAGGACCCAGGTTCGGCATTTGCTCGAGCGAGCGATAGATACGCTTCCGCCTGACTTCCGTGCAGTTTTCGTCTTGCGCAGCGTTGAAGAAATGTGCGGCGCGGAAGTCGCGCAACAGCTGGGAATTCCAAAAGCAACTGTCAAAACAAGACTGCACCGCGCCCGCGCGTTGATACGCCAGGAGCTTGAGAAAAACTTCCTGATTGCGCTCTCCGATGTGTTCCCCTTCGATGGCGCGCGGTGCCAAGAACTGTCAAATCGTGTGATGGCCAGAATCCGAGTGTTGCAAGGCGAGAGTTAGACTTTGTCCCGTCTTAATCCCAAAACATTCGCAACTAGGACGAGTGTTTCGTGCGCGACAATGGCGAATTGGAATGAGTTCCTCTCATGACTCCGACCGCGGAGAAAACGGCATTTGTCTTCGCTGGCGGAGGAAGCCTCGGCGCGATCCAGGTCGGCATGTTGCGTGCCCTGCTATTTTCTGGATTGCATCCCGATTTTGTGGTCGGCGCCTCGGTCGGCGCACTCAATGCCGGCTATTTCGCCAGCGCCCCGAACGCCGAGGGCGTGGCGAGTCTGGAGCGAATTTGGTCTGGCCTGCGACGCGCGGACATTTTTCCGTTCTCCTTGGCGAGCGCCTTCGGGCTACTCAGGCATCCAGACAATATCGTCGATCCTGGTCGGCTGCGCAGCCTGATCGAGACGTATCTGCCCTATGCGCGGCTTGAGGACGCGGCGATTCCTTTGCATATCATGGCGACCGATCAACAGGGACTGGGCGTTTGTCTCTCCAGCGGTCCGGCGGTTGAGGCGATTCTCGCGAGCGCGGCGATTCCGGGCGTCTTTCCTCCCGTCTATATCGATGGCCGCG
>PLZT01000223.1 GCA_003152255.1 Methylocystaceae bacterium
TCGCGCCGCTGGCGCGCGCCGCGGCGCGACCCGCCGACGAAGAAGCCGAAGTCGAGAAGGACGAGGCGGAGGTCGTGTCCCTCACCGAGGTCGAGGAGAGCGAGAACAAGGCCGATGCGGTCGAAATCGACGATGACGTCGAGATCGACGCCGTCGAGGCGGACGACGACACCTTCCTCGAACAGGAGGAGGGCGAGGACGACGACGTGGCGGGCCTGATCGACGGCGACATCGAGACCGACGAAGAAATTTGAGCGCGGGCGCGCTCGAAATTGAAAATCCCCGCGCCGGCGGCGCGGGGGTTTTTTTCTTGGGGCGATTGCTGTTTAATCCGTTTCGCGGGCGAGAACGAGCCAGGCGCGCCTCCGCTCGGACGCAACCCTCCGAGCGATAAGAGATCGCGCGAATTCAAAATGCTTTGAGGAAGTTCCGCGAAAGCCTCCGCCTATTCGCCATCGGCGATCATTTTTCATCCCATGCAAGTAAAACGCGTCGCCGCTTTCATGATCGCCGACGCGCTTCATCCCGCCGCGCCAACGAGGCGAGCCGCGGGGACGGAAGGTCACGGCTTTTCAAGGCTCGATGCAAGGCGGCTTTGCTTTGGCGCCACGATTTAATGGAACTCCGGACCGTTTTGCGTTTCCGAACAACACGGGAACACTCGACCGAAATGGAACCGGCGCGTTTGGTGAAGTCAACGGCGCATTTGGTGTTTCGAGAGGGCGGCGAATGTCTTTAATCTTGCGCTTTCGAAGCGCTCCTCGACGCATTCGGCGGCGCGCGCCTCGAGATAACGACGATCAAGACCTGCGCTACGCTTTGCGCCGCGTCAATCCTACGAGTTGATTCAGCGACTTAGCAATTCGCCTTTTGCGATAGAGCCTCCTCTACCCATGAAGAAACGGTCGTTCCAATAATATTTCGGCCAATCAATGGAAATTAGGCTTTTATTAGTTGTGCAATGCTAAAGACGGATGTAAATTTTATCGAGTTAGGAACCGAATCGACGGTCGGCGTCTTGTGCTGGGCTTATAAGTTTGGCGGCCTCGCGACGGAAGAGATGCGGCAACGGGTCTTTTCGACCTATCAAAGGTAAGAGAAAGCGATGAGCGACGCAATGACACAAGATAACAATATCGAACTCGCGGCCGAAATAGTGTCCGCCTATGTCAGCAACAATTCGGTGCCCGCTGGCGACCTTCCCAGCTTGATAAATGAAGTTTATGGCGCTTTGACACGCGTGGGCGCGGGCGGCGTCGCCGCCGCGGCGCCGGTCGAGGCGCTCAAGCCCGCGGTCCCGGTGAAAAAGTCCGTCGCGCCCGATTTCATTATTTGCCTCGAAGACGGAAAGAAATTCAAATCCCTGAAGCGCCATCTGCGCACGCAATATGGTCTCTCGCCGGAAGACTACCGCGAGAAATGGGGCTTGTCGGCGGATTATCCGATGGTCGCGCCGAACTACGCCAAGGCGCGCTCCAATCTCGCCAAGCAGATGGGGCTTGGGCAGCAGCGCCGCCGCCGCGGCGCCGCGAAGTAAGGCTTCATCTCCGTGCTCTCGCGAGTTTCGTTCCGCGAGACGCGCACGATTTCGACCGTGGCGGCTGTTGCATTATTGCAACAGCGGCGAGTCAAATCCGCTTTTCCACACGCCGCGCCGCCGGCGGACTTGCGCGCGGCCTCCGCCTGGGAGACAAACGTTCTCCTTGCGCGAGAAAACGGGCTGCTCCGCGCCTTGATCTCATTGCTCGAATCGAACGAGGAAACATATGCGGCGGTTAGTATTGGTCTTGATTGGCGCGGTTAGCGCCGCCTGCCTATTCTCCACGATGGCCGTCGCGCGAGACGCCGACCTTTTCTCCAGCCTGTTCGATCCCACCCCGTCTCCCACCGCCGAAGGGCGCCCGCGGGCCAGCGCCATTCCGCGCGAGGTGGTGCCGTACCAAGGCCGCTTCGCGCCCGGCACCATCATCATCTCGACCAACGAGCGGCGGCTCTATTACGTGCTCGGCAATGGGCAGGCCATACGCTACGGCGTCGGCGTCGGCCGCCCGGGTTTTGAATGGTCGGGCTCGCGCTACATCGCCTCCAAGCGCGAATGGCCGGACTGGACGCCGCCGTCGCAAATGCTCAGGCGCCGTCCCGATCTGCCGCGCCATATGGAAGGCGGCATCAACAACCCGCTCGGCGCGCGCGCCATGTATCTCTCCGGCACGCTCTACCGGATTCACGGCTCCAACGAGCCGGAGTCGATCGGCCAGGCGGTCTCTTCCGGCTGCATCCGCATGACCAACGACGATGTCGTCGACCTCTATGATCGCGTGAGAATAGGCACGCGCGTCGTCGTCGAACGCTAAGCGCTGACGCCCAAAACGCTTTCGATAACGGCCGGCTCCGCCGGCCGTTTTATTTTTCGCGTCTCATTTTTCCCCCGGCCGGTCGCGGTCGAGCCCCTTGTCCGCCAGTTCCCGCAGATAGGCGTCGAAGTTCTCCGTCGCGGTCGCGCCGAGTTGGCGCAAATAGCGCCAAGTGTAAATTCCGGTGTCGTGCATGTCGTCGAACTGGAGCCGAACCGCGTAATTGCCGACCGGCGCCACATCGAGAATCTTCACGAGGCGCTTGCCGCCGATCGTCTTGCGCTGTTCGGCGGAATGGCCCTGCACCTCGGCGCTCGGGCTGCGCACGCGCAAATATTCGGCACCGAGGGTGAAGCCCGCGCCGTCCTCGAAACTCACGCGAAGCGCCTCGCCGCCCTTCTCCAGCCGAATTTCGCTGGGCCAGGCTTCGTCGTCAGCCATAACTCCCCTCCTCGATCCTTAACCACGACGCGGCGAAGCTCGCCACGCATCCCGCCCGGCATTATATGAGTTCTAATATCGGGGATAGCGCCGCTTCCCCGAGAGTGTTATCTGGCCCGCCATGAACTTTCGTCCGCAGACCGCTCTCTCCCCCGCCCAGGCGACGCCGCTCGTCGACCCCTTCGGCCGGGCCATCTCCTATTTGCGCGTGTCGGTGACCGACCGCTGCGATTTGCGCTGCGTCTATTGCATGTCCGAGCACATGCAATTTTTGCCCCGCCGGGATTTGCTCACGCTCGAGGAGCTCGACCGCTTGTGCGCCGCCTTCATCGCGCGCGGAACCAGAAAGCTGCGCATCACCGGCGGCGAGCCGCTGGTGCGCCATGGCGTGATGACGCTGTTTCGATCCTTGTCGCGCCACCTGGTCCTCGGCGCGCTGGACGAGCTGACGCTGACGACCAATGGCTCGCGTCTGGCGGAGTTCGCGCAAGAGCTCGCCGACTGGGGCGTGCGGCGCGTGAATGTCTCGCTCGACACGCTGAATCCCGAGAGGTTCCGGGCGGTGACCCGCACCGGCGATCTCGCTCGCGTGCTGACGGGAATCGAGACGGCGCGCGAGGCCGGCCTCAAGGTCAAGCTCAACGCCGTGGCGCTGCGCGGCGTCAACGAAGATGAAGTGATCGAATTGACGCGCTTCGCCCATGACCGCGGGATGGACATGACCTTCATCGAGGTGATGCCGCTCGGCGAGCTCGAGGGCCAAAGCCGCGTCGACCAATATCTGCCCTTGACCGAGGTGCGCGCGCGACTCGCGGAGCGCTTCACGCTCGAGGACATCGACTACCGCAGCGGCGGCCCGGCGCGCTATATGCGCGTGAAGGAGACTGGCGGCCGCGTCGGCTTCATCACTCCCATGACCCATAATTTTTGCGAGAGCTGCAACCGCGTGCGCGTGACCTGCACGGGAACGCTTTACATGTGCCTTGGCCAGGAGGACGCCGCCGATTTGCGCGCGCCGCTGCGCGAAAACCTGAGCGACGACTTGCTGCACGCCGCTATCGAGGGTGCGATCGCCCGCAAGCCGAAGGGTCACGACTTCATCATCGACCGCCCCGCCGGGACGCAGCCTATCGTCCGCCACATGAGCACGACCGGCGGTTGAGGCGCATGACCACGAGACGAACCCTCGCATTCATCGGCCTTGGGGTGATGGGTTATCCCGTCGCCGGCCATCTCGCGCGCGCGGGCCATGCGGTGACGGTCTATAACCGCACCGCCGCCAAGGCCGAGCGTTTCGCGCGGGAGTTTTCCGCCCGCTCCGCGCCGACGCCGCGCGCGGCGGCCGAGGGCGCCGATGTCGTGTTCGCATGCGTTGGCAATGACGATGATCTGCGCGCCGTGACGCTCGGCGAGACCGGCGCGCTCAAGGGCATGAAGCCCGGCGCGATCTTCGTCGACCACACCACCGCCTCGGCCAAGGTCGCTCGCGAGCTTTTCGCGCTGGCGCGGGAGTCGGGGCTCGGCTTTATCGACGCTCCCGTTTCCGGCGGCCAGGCGGGCGCCGAAAAGGGCGCGCTCACCGTGATGTGCGGCGGCGCGGAAGACGATTTCGCTCGAGTGGAGCCGGTCATCGCCATTTACGCCCGCGCCTGCCGGCTGATGGGACCGAGCGGCGCCGGGCAATTGACCAAGATGGTCAATCAGATCGCCATCGCCGGCCTCATTCAGAGCTTGTCGGAGGCGCTGCACTTCGCGGTGGAGGCCGGGCTCGACGCGGGAGCCGTCATCGATCTACTCAAGAATGGCGCGGCGCAGTCCTGGCAGATGGAGAACCGGACCGCGACCATGCTCGCGGGCGAGTTCGACCATGGCTTCGCGGTGGAATGGATGCGCAAGGATCTCGCCATCTGTCTCGACGAGGGCCGCCGCAACGGCGCGCAACTGCCGGTCGCGGCGCTGGTCGACCAGTTTTACGCCGGCGTCGAGAAGCTGGGCGGCCGGCGCTGGGACACGTCGAGCCTGATCACGCTGCTGAAGCGCTAATTTTTCCTCCGAGCCGATTCGCATAAATATTTTATGAAGGACGCAACCAATCGCGCCGCGCTCGCGTTTCTCTCCCAATAAGAGGAACCCGAAGCTGGGCGGCTGGGCGGCCATCGTCGGGCAAATCCCGAACACCCTTCCGAGAGGGGCTCACATGGTCGTTTCGCGAGATAACCCATTCGCCAACCGCACGTCGCGGATTGTGCTCGCCGTAACCGCGGCCGCCGGCCTTTGCGCCGCCGTCGCGGCCACGCCCTCGGCGTCGATCGGCAGAGAGACAATTCCCGCGTCATCCGCCAGTCCCGTGGCGGCGGCCGGTCACGACATGGGCGACGCCGCGACAGGAATACGGCCACTGGGGCGTGGACCAGCCATAAGAGTTGGCCGCGCCTTCGACGCGGAGGACGAAGACTGCACGCTCGTCGTGACGAAGACCACGGACGCCAGCGGCCACGTCCAGGTCAAGCGCGGTGTGACCTGCGCCAACTGACGCTCGGCGATGCGACCCCATCGCGCCAGCGGACCTTTAGACATAGGCCAGACGCGAATCGGCGATGGGCGGGAACGGCTCTTGAAATGAGCCGTTCCCGCCCACCTTTTTTTAGCCCGGCGCGTTCCCGCCGCCGACAAGAAACCGAAAAATCTCAGCGCCGCGTTACGTCCTTCACGGTCAGCGGATAGCCCGCCACCGTGAGCACGACACGGCCAGAAATTCGCGCGACCGCCTGATGCAGTTCCCCCGCCGCGTCGCGGAAGGCGCGGGCGAGCGCGTTTTCGGGCACGATCGAGAGGCCAACCTCGGAGGACACGACGACGGTCGGCGCCGCGCGGACGCGCAGCGCCGCGACAACCAACATACGCTCGGCGGATAGATCGGCGCGCGCCAAAAGCCGGTTCGACAGCCATAGCGTCAGACAATCGACGAGCATGGCTCGGTCGGCCGGGGCGTCCACAATGGCGCGCGCCAGTTCCCGCGGCGCCTCGACCGTAACCCACCCGTCCCCGCGTCTTTCGCGATGCGCCGCGATCCGCGCGCTCATTTCCGAGTCGAAAGCCTGCGCCGTGGCGATATAGCTCCAGGGCGCCGGGTATTTTTCGATCAGCTCCTCGGCATGGGCGCTCTTGCCAGAGCGGGCGCCGCCGAGCACCAGCGTCAGATACGGGTTTTCGCTCATCGCGCCGCCTTGCGAAAATCGCTGCGCGCCAGCAGCGCGCCGTCGCGGTCGAACACCAGTATTTCCAGTTCCGTTTCCCCGTTGTCCAAAGCCCGCGCCGCCGTCTCCCACGCGCGCCGCGCCACCAGCGCCGGCAGAGCGACGCCCGCGCCCTGCGCCAGTCGCAGCGCCTCCAGCGCGCTATTGGCGGCGGCGATCTTTTCAGCCAGCGCCGCGTCGGCGCCCGCTTCAACGGCCATTCGCGCGAGTTCAGCCATATCGATGCGCGAACGGCCGGAGTGCAGATCGAGGCGGCCCTGCGCGAGCTTGGTCAGCTTGGCGAAGCCGCCGCCGACGGTCACCTTCGCCACGGGATGCTTGTGCAAATATTTGAGCAATCCGCCAACAAAATCGCCCATTTCGACCAGCGCCGCCTCGGGCAAATCATAGAGAGCGCGGACCGCGCTTTCCGACGTGGAGCCGGTCGTCGCGGCGATATGCGTAATCCCGCAGGCGCGCGCAACGTCGACCCCGCGATGAATGCTGTCGATCCAGGCGGCGCAGGAATAGGGCACGACGATCCCGGTCGTCCCCAGCACCGACAAGCCGCCGACAATGCCGAGCCGCCCGTTGAGCGTATGCTTCGCCATCTCCTCGCCGCCGGGAATGGAAATCTCGACCAGCGCGTCCGCCTCGACGCCAAGCTCCCGCGCCGCCTCGGCGAGGTTGTCCCGCATCATCGCGCGCGGGACCGGATTGATCGCGGGTTCGCCGACGGCGAGCGGCAGGCCGGGCCGCGTCACGACGCCGACGCCCTCCCCCGCCCTGAAGGTTACGCCGGCGCCGGGCGGGTTGCGCGAGACCCGGGCGACAATGGTCGCGCCATGCGTCACGTCGGGATCGTCGCCCGCGTCCTTGACGACGCCNNGTCGTCCAACCCCGGCGCAAGGGCTTGTCGAAGGATTTGTCGGCCGCGACATCGCTCATGGGGCTGTTATAAGCGGTGTTGGATCGCGGAACAGTTTGAAATTTTTGGCGGGCGGTTCGATCGGCGGCGCGCTCGCGCCTTCGAGCCCGCGACGCCGCGGAAAACAGCACGGATATTGCTTAGGCCACGACCGCGCGACGCTATGCGAGAACTCGCTTGATATTCTCCAAAGTTAGGGTTAGCTGCGATTTTGGAGGCGGTTTCATTCGACGCCGAATGAGGCGAGTTTCCTTCATTACCGTAAGGGGGACACATGTCACGGCATTCGATCATTCTTAGCGGTTTAGCGGTCGCGAGCTTCTTGGCTTTGGGAACGGCGCCGGGACGAGCCGACGCGGATGTTGACGGCACGGATCACAGCAAGCTGAACCACGGCGTTCTCGGAAAGGCGCCCCCCGGCGCTCAAGCCGCTCCCGCCGCGGCTTCTCAGCAAGCCAGTCTCGATGCGGACGTGACCGGCACGGATCACAGCAAGTTGAACCACGGCGTGCTCGGCGCAGCCCCGGCCGGCGCCGCCTCTGCCGCACCCGCCGCCGCGGCCCCAATCGCCGCCGCCCCGGCCACCTGGGCGGCTCCGGCCAAATAAAACAACGAAAGCGCCCGGCGTTCGCGACGCAAGCCTCGATGGAGCGCTTGCGTGCCGCGACCGCCGCGCCTTCGGCGAAGGCTTGTGGCGCGGCGGCGGCGAGATTTTCGGCAAAGCGCGCCTGGCAAAGGGCAAGAATCGAGCAAACCCCGCGCGCGGCCTTCACCCGCCGAGCCGAGCCTATTCGTCGTTTCTCCCTCCGCCTATTGGCAGAAATTCTCCATTGCCTGGCTCGCGGCCATATAGTGACAATATTGTTGAGGCGCATTTATGATATGGAGGTTTATCGCGAATGTGAAAACAAATGTAGCGATCACGAGCACTCCAAACGCGAGCGATAAGAAAATCGTGGCGCTCCACAATAGATCCACTATTTTTATCGCGTAGTATTCCAGCGAGCCTTTCCATTCAGGGATGACATGGGCTGTCATGATGATTACTCCCTCGCGCGACCGGCCGATTTCCACGTCCGCCGCGACGTCGTTGATTATCTAGAGCACAAATGGCGTGTGGAAATGGCGTCGCGCTAATTTCGGCCCAGGCGACATCCTCCGCGAAATCCGCTAAACCTCGTCCGCGACGCTTCCTTCCAGGCAGGAGATTTCAAGATGAAACGCGGCCTCATTCCCTTCGCGCTGGCGTCCCTTTTGGCGGCTCAAGCCAACGCCTTCGAATTGAAAAGCCCCGATATTTCGGCGCAACAGCCGATAGCTGAAAAATTCGTCTTCAATTCCTTCGGCTGCAAGGGCGAGAACGTCTCGCCGGCGCTGGAATGGACCGATCCGCCGGCCGGGACCAAGAGCTTCGCCATGCTGGTTCACGACCCCGACGCCCCGACCGGCGGCGCCGGCTTCTGGCACTGGATCGTGACGGACATTCCCGCTTCCGCGCGCGGCCTCGCGCAGGGCGCGGGGACGCCCGACGGCAAGGGCTTGCCCGCCGGCTCGAAACAGCTCGACAGCGACTTCGGCGAGCCCGGCTGGGGCGGCCCCTGTCCGCCGGCCGGACATGGCCCACATCATTATGTTTTCACGGTTTACGCGCTCCCAACCGAAACGCTGGGCCTGCCCGCGAATGCGCGAACGGCGTTCGTCGGCTTCACCGTCAACAGCAAGGCGCTGGCCAAGGCGACGCTGACCGCGACCTACGGCCGCTGAAAATCCCGCCGGCGGCGCCACTATGTCATTGACGCTGCTGGCTCTTCTTATCGAGGCGGCGTTCGGCTACCCGCCGGCGCTGCTGGCGCGCGTTGGCCACCCCGTGATCTGGATCGGCGCCGCGATCGACGCGCTCGACAAAGCGCTCAATCGCGGCCCGCCGAAGCCGCGCCGCCTGCGTGGCGCGCTGGCTCTGGCGCTGCTGCTAATTATCTGTTCCTGCATCGGTTTAGCGCTTCAGCGGGCGCTGCTGGCGCTGCCCTTTGGCGTGATCCCGCTGGCCGTCCTCGCCTCCACGCTACTGGCGCAGCGCTCCCTCCACGAGCATGTCGCTAAGGTCGCGCAGGCGTTGGATAATTCACTTGAACAGGGCCGCGCGGCGGTCGCCAAAATCGTCGGGCGCGACGTGACGAAGCTCGACGAGTCCGGCGTCTCCCGCGCGGCGATCGAAAGTCTCGCCGAGAATTTTTCCGATGGAATCGTCGCGCCGGCGCTGTGGATGGCGGTTTTTGGCCTGCCCGGCGCCTTGTGTTACAAGGCGATCAACACGGCCGACAGCATGATCGGCCACCGCGACGAGCGCTATCGCGACTTCGGCTTCGCGGCGGCGAAGGTCGATGATCTCGTCAACCTGCCGGCCTCGCGTCTCGCGGCGGGGCTTTTGACGGTCGCGGCCGGCGCGCATTTTCGCGCATCGGCGCGCATGGCGGCGCGAATAACGCTGCGCGACGCGCATAAACACGCCTCGCCCAACGCCGGTTGGCCGGAGGCCGCGATGGCCGGCGCGCTCGGCCTTAAACTTGGCGGCAAGCGCGCCTACGGCGCCCATGAGATCGCCGGCGCGACGCTCGGCGACGGACGCCTTGACGCGACCAGCGACGACATTCGGCGAGCGCTAAAGCTTTACCGCGTCGCGCTGGCGGGATTGTGGCTGCTGGCGGCGGCGGCGTGGCTTTTTTGAGGCGGAAGTCGGGCCGGCTAGGATGGTGGAATTCGAGCAAACGGCGACCGCGCAAGATCGTTTTTCCATGTTTGCGCGTTGAGCGTTTCATCACTCCAAGCGACAATTGCAACTCTTGCGCGCCCCGCGATGCCGCGCGGCGGGAAGATGGATGATGTGCGGATCCGAGCCATAGGACACGACTGGCGCGTAGCTAGGGTAAGCCGCCGGCGGATAGACCACGGTCGGAGCCTGGTAGCCCGGCGCCGGGTAATAGTTGGGCGCATAGATCGTCGCCTCGCCGCCATAGGCCGGCGGGCCATCGGGGGCGTAGTCGCCGTAATTGCCGACATCGTCATAATAAACCCCGCCGCCGCCGTAATAGCCGCCCCAGTAACTGCCGCCGCCGCCAAGGCCCCGACGCCAATAGCCGCCGAAATCGTCGGCCCGTCGCGCGCCGCCAAAGCCGACGCGTCCGCCGTGAACGCCGCCGCCCCAGTGTTGGCCGTGAACGCCACCGCCCCAATGTTGGCCGCGGCCGCCGCCGCCGATCCAATGGGCGCCGCCGCCGGAATGGCCGCCTCCTCTCGCCAGCGCCTCGCCGGCGGCGAGAACCGCGACGACCGCCACGCCGGCCAGCCAGAGGGTCCGAAATTTCACAGTGAGACGCATTTTCGTGCCCCTTCGCGTTGAATAGGACCGACTTTGACGCAAGCCGCGAGAATCACGCGGCTTCAAAATGCCCGAGCGGCGAGTTCAACCCCGGAGGGTCCCATCCGGCGGAGGCCGGAATCTGCCGAACATCTGATTGTCCCTGCGGCTCCGGAAATTAATGATATTCGCCTGATCCGCGCAGGGCGTGCTGAAAGCAATTCGCACCGTCTCGTGCAGCTGCTCCCAGCTAAACGGTTTGACGAGAAAGTCCGTGGCTCCCGCGTCAATGGCTTTTCGCCAAGAATTCAACGATAAATCCGCCGACATGAGCACGAAAGGTATTTTCGACAAGTTGCGATTAGCCCGCACACAACGCAATAAATCCACGCCGTCCATGGGCGCCATATTCCAGTCGCTCAAGATGAAATCAAATCGCATGAAATTCAGGTGAGCCCATGCCTGCTCCCCGTCTTCCTCCGCCACGACGCTTTTGAAGTTCATGCGTTGCAGCATTAATTCCGCTATAGCGCGAAAGCAGGGGTCGTCCTCGACGACCATCGCGAACTTCGAGGAGAAACTCATGTCGAACTCCTTAAAGAGATCCTACGTAACGCGGCCTCGGCCGTAAGAAACTACGTACGTAGTTACGTATTTCTTTCTTATGCATTTAGATGTACGCACAATCTCCGATCAAACAGTTTACTTAATAAGTACAATTTTAACTATTGGGCGCTTTCAGCGAGGGCGAGGAGCGTAGCCGCCGAAGCCCGGCTTCGAGAACCCGCCCGCCGGCCCGACATTGCGGTCTTCAAAACTTTCCGCCGAAGATTTCAGCCGTTATATCAATATATTATGTGATCCCGCAGCGCATCGATGATTGGTTACGTCATAACGCGCAATTCGAAAATTCTGCTGAAGAAGTCGCGGCCTGAAGAAGCGTTAACAGCTTCAACCACGCCGACCCTTCTTCAGGCGGCGACTTCTTCACCAGTATTCAACTTTTTTGAAACGCCCCCACCCGACAGATTTATACACATTCACAGCACGTGAAATGCACACAAAACATTAAGAGCCGCAAGCTCGCCCCGACCTGGCTCTGATGAAGGAGGTATAAATGCGGGATCGCGTGAGAAATATTCTCAAACAACTTTATATAGATGATCTCGCGAGAGAGTCATGGCGCGCAACAAATCGTATATTGGTGACATTCAAACGAAAGTTCGGACGCCTTGATCGCGAACTCATTGATAAATATGTCAGAGCGGAAGAAGTGCGCAAATTGCACATTGGGTGTGGCGAAAAAACCATAGACGGCTGGCTCAATGCGGATTTTTTCCCTTCGTCGCCGACGGTTCTTCACCTCGACGCAACTAAGCACTTTCCGATGGGCGATCAGCAGTTCGACTATGTTTTTAGTGAGCATATGATCGAGCACATCCCGTATCAACAAGGCTTTCTAATGCTGTCCGAGTGTTATCGGATCTTACGGGAGGGCGGGACAATCAGAATAACAACACCAAACCTGGCATTTCTTATCGATTTATATAAAAATGATAACTCAAATGTTCAAAAAGAATATATAAAGTTTGCGACAGATGGTTTTATAAAATACGCTCCGTGTGTCGATTCTACGTTTGTTATAAACAATTTTGTACGACATTGGGGGCACCAATTCATTTACGACGAAAGGACGCTGCGCGCGGCGATGGAAAGAGCGGGATTTAAAAAAGTTACGCGGCGCGAACTAAACGAGAGCGACGCCGTGGCGCTGCGAGCGCTGGAAGACACAAATAGAACGCCGGAAAGGTTTTTGAGGCTGGAGTCGTTCACATCGGAAGGAACGAAATTAACAGCCGTCTGACCCTCGATTCCCAGGTGGTTTTGGCTCCGACCCATGATCGGCTGAAGCCGGGCGAATAGTCCGAGGGCGACGCGGCCGTGGATAACCGGCGGGGAAAAGATTATGATCCGGGCATGAGCACGCAGCCGCGAACGCCGACGCCGCGCACGACCGTGGAGGAGTTTCTCGCCTGGGCCGAGGGCCGGCCGGGGCGGCACGAACTCGTTCGCGGCGAGGTTATCGCGCAGGCGGCGGAGCGGGCCGCGGATTGGGAGGTCAAGCTCGCGACGCATGTCGCGCTGCTGGCGGGGGTTCGCGCGAAGGTGACCTTGCCCCTGAAGAACGTCCCACAAGGCTGATTGTGTAGGATCGGCATTGGAGGGGTTT
>PLZT01000394.1 GCA_003152255.1 Methylocystaceae bacterium
CACGGCGAACATACGGTCTAGGAGAGAGGGGACCGGAACGGGGCGGAACAAAAATCAGGAACGGATGACCTAATGAGACGACCTGTCGAGAGGCGAAAAGGGCGGGAAAAGGCCAGCGCGACAAAAACGCAACTACCCCGGATTTTTCTTCATACCGGCTCTTTCTCGGATCGATCGGCGCGCGACTCGGCGTCGAAATCTTCGTCACCTGATATTGCAACAGGCGCTCTGTCTTTGAATGTCTAGCAATGTCAACGTTGTAGCGGCGACGAAACCGCGCTATATTTTACGGGGGTAACGCAGGGGTATTATTCCGCATGAAATCAGCCGCTCACAACGCCAAGGCCGCGTCGCCGCGCTCTAACCGTCTTCGGCCCGTCGCCGTTAGCAAGACGAACCGTTCCGCGCTGTCGAATGGCCTGACGATCTTGCGCGGCGTCGACGGGCGCTCGCCGGAAGGCCGGCGCTTCCGTGACCTGGTTGTCTCCTATGCTGACGAGTTGGGCGGCGTCGCCTCGCTGTCGGAACAGGATGCGGCGCTTGTCCGCCATGCCGCCGCTGTGACGATGCAGAGCGAGGCTCTACAGGGCAAGGTTGTTCGTGGCGAACATATCGACCAGGAGCAATTCGTGAGACTCGGAAACAGCCTCACGCGCGCCTTGAACGCCCTGAGGGCCCGCCGCAAGCCAAAGGCGAAGGGCGCGCTCGATTCGATCCTTGAACGCCATCGCGCCGACGAAGCGAGGGACCGCGCCACGTGAAGCCGCTCGTCACCATGCGCCGCGCCCTCGAAGACCCGGACCTGTTCGGGGCTATCCTTCCCGGCGCGTCTTGGGCAGGCTGGCGCGTGCTGCTTATCGCCCTCATGGGCGAGGAATTGACGGCCGCCGAGCGCGAGACCTTCGCAGCCCTCACGGGACGCGAGAAAGAGCCCCTGGAGCGCGTCGAGGAGTTTTGGGCCATCATTTGGCCGTCGCGGCGGGAAGACGCGCGCAATCGCCGTTTTAGCCGCTTACATCGCCGGCCTTGTCGACTTCGGCGATATCCTTGCGCCGGGCGAGCGCGCCTCATTGCCAATCATGTCGGCGAGCGTGTGGCAGGCCGGCAAGGCGAAGCAGTATCTCGACGGCATTTTCACTCATGTTCCCGCCTTTAAGGAACTCGTCACGAATGAGACGAGCGACACGATAAGCCTCTCGACGCGGGTTGATATCGAGGTTAGGCCGGCTTCGTTCCGCACGGCGCGCTCTGGCACGTGCTGCGCGGTCATTGCCGACGAAGTTGCATTCTGGCGCAACGAGAACACCGCGAATCCCGATACAGAAATCCTTAACGCTGTTCGCCCTTCGCTGGCGACAACGGGCGGCTTACTGGCCTGTATCTCCTCGCCTTAATGCGCGTCGTGGGGAGCTCTACAACACATGGAAGCGAGACTTCGGGGCGAACGGCGACCCGTTGATTATGGTCGCGAAGGCCGCAAGCCGCACGATGAATCCGCTCTTGAGTGAAAAGGTTGTCAAGCGCGCTTACGAGCGCGATGCCGCGGTTGCGAGCGCGGAATATGGCGGCGAGTTTCGAACGGACGTTGAGACCTTCATTTCAGCCGATGTTGTCGACGCCGCCGTTGTGTCTGGTCGCTTTGAACTGCCGCGCGTTCCGGGCGTGCGCTATGTCGCCTTCGTCGATCCTGCTGGCGGCTCCGGCGGCGACGCGATGACACTGGCCATTGCACACCAGGAAAAGAACATCGCCATTCTCGACGCCTTGCGCGAGGTTAAGCCGCCGTTCTCGCCTGACGCTGTGGTCGCCGACTTCATTGCGGTTCTGAAGGATTACGGCGTCACGTCGCTTACGGGAGATCGTTGGGGAGGCGAGTTCGTTCGCGAGAAGTTCAAGACCGCTGGTCTAAAATACGAGATAAGCGAGCGCGTGAAGTCTGACATTTACAAAGAGTTGTTGCCGCTCATGAACAGCGGGCGCGTAGAGTTGCTCGATATTCCGCGCCTTACGACGCAGCTTTGCAATCTGGAACGCCGCACGGCGCGCGGCGGCAAAGATTCGATCGACCATGCGCCCGGCGCGCATGACGACGCTGCAAACGCGGTTGCGGGCGCGATCGTTCTCGCGCTTGGCGGCAAGCAGCCCATGCGCATATCGGATGAACTATTGGCCAGGGCCGCACAGCCCGGGCTTTACCGACCACGACCCTACAACTGAAAAAGGAAACACGAACATGGCATTCCCAAATCTCACTGAGTGGGCAAAAAAAATCGCTCAAGCGTTCGGAAATCCTCGAAATGATTGAGGAACTTCAAGCTCTCGTCAAGCCGCCAAATGCCGGCGAAGCCGAGGACGACGAGACCGACAAGGAGGCTCGCAACCGCGAATATCTGAATGGCCTCGGCTAAGATCGCGCGCTTCGCAACTCTGCGAACATCGGGATGGATCGTCGTCCGCGTGGCGGCCACGTCTCTACAGCAAAAGCCGAAGCGGAGTTCGACAGAATGTTTCCCGACGCCGGCCGCTTGAAACAGTCGCTGTGAGGCCCGCCATGCCCAAGACAAACATCAAATTGGTAACGGAGCGTTCACCGGAACGCGAGGAACTAGCGAGCGCGATTGTAGCCGCCGAGGAAGCGCGGCGCGGCGCCGAAAACGCACGGTCCGCTGTCTCGCTCGCAAAACAGATCGTTGCTGACGCCTCGCAAAAGCACGCGGGCGCCGGGGATGCGTTGATTGCGGCGAAGGAAGCTCACTCGACGCGCATCGCCACAGCGGCGTCTTCGGGCGAGGCGTTGAGCCCGGACAGCACCTTGCGCAACGCCCGCGTGGCCGAGGTGGACGCGGCTGACGAACTGCACGCCGCCCGCGATGCGCTAACCTCGCTTGAGGCTGCTCTCGAAGACCCGGAGGCCGACGACCGCCGTGCGCAAAAGCGGGTTGCCAAAGCGGTCGAGGGGGTGATCTTCTCGAAGGTCGCGGACAAGCTCGCGGCTCTTAGGGAAGAGCAACAGGCGCTCGGCGAGCGGCGTCTCGTCTTGGAATTGATGCTTCACCATCTCGATCACTTCGCCGATGGTCGGCGCGAGATGCGATCTAAAATAGATGGCTTCTTGTTCAATATCTGTGCGTTTCCCGTTAACGGGTTCGAGCAATGGAAAACACATCCCGCGACGCAGGCGTGGCGAGAGGCTGTTGAGGCGCTGGCGCATGACGCGGATGCGATTCTTCCGATGGAGGCAGCACGATGAGCGTAAACAGCTATCTCACGGGCCACGCCGACCAAGCGATGCGGATTGAGCTGTCCACGCTCGGCGCCGTGAGTGTCACCATCCGAAACCTTTCGCTCGAATATTTGATTTTCGCGTGGAACGGCCTAGACGCCTCGCCGACAAATGGGATGCGGCTAAACCCGGAAGGCCGCTCCCCCGGCCCGGTCATGGAGTTTGGCCCTGGCCTCAGCTCGATGCCGGTTCCGCAAGTTGGCGGGTTCAGCGTTCGCGGGCCACAGGCGAATCAAGCCTTCGAGATCGACTGGGATTAAGAACATGTGGGTTTCCCTGACCGGGTCTTCCCCGCATCTCGCGTTCGTCTTTCGGCGCGGGCGACAAGCGTGTGAGTGTCGAAAACCCACGCAAGCGCTGGTCATGGGCTCATTACCCAGGGGCCGGCGCCCCGCCCCGACTCGCTGCTTCGGCGGTGACCGGGGCGGGCTCGTAACTCGAATTTAGGACGCGACAAATGAATGTGATCGACGCTCTTGTCATAACGCTCAATCTCGACTCCTCGCAGTTTCGCAAGGATCAGGTCGCCGTCTCCGATAGCTCGAAGAAGCTGAAAGAGAAACTGGTTAAAGACGGCAAGGATGTTGAGAAGTCCGGCAAGGATGCGGCGGAATCTTGGGGCTCACTCAAGAAAGAAATTCTCGGCGTGGTCGCGGCTTATCTCGGCCTCGATGCGATCAAGAACGCGGTCTCTGACGTCACGAAATTCAACAAGGAAGTCAGTCTATCCGCGCAGGGCATCGGCGTCTCGGCGCAAGAGCTTTCCGCTTGGGGAATGGCGGTCGAGCGCATGGGCGGCGACGCCACGTCGGCGACGGCCTCGCTACGCCATCTCGCCGATATCTTCAATGATCTGAAGTCCGGGCACGCCAGCACGGCGACGCTTGAATGGTTTGGTCGCCTCCAGGCAGAGGGCGGCGTTAAACTCAATGCCATGAAGCCAATGCTGGAGCAACTTCCGCAGATCGCGGAAGGGCTGAAGCACATCGCCGAAGTGCAAGGCGCGTCGCGCGCGCTCTATGTCGGCAGGCAGCTCGGCCTGGACGAGGGCACGATCCGCCTGCTCATGCAAGGCAAGGATGCGGTCAAGGCCATCGTCGAGAATATGGAAAAGCTCGCGCCGACGCCCGAGCAAATCGAGAAGACGAACGAACTCTATCAGGCATGGGTTTCGCTAAAACAGACGTTCGAATCGCTTGCGAATGTATTGACTGCGAACTTCGCCCCGGCGTTCCAGGCTGTAATTGATAAATTTACAGAATGGTTCGGAATTCTGAAAGAAAACCAGAAGACGCCCAGCCTGACGTTCGGCGAGGCTAAGAAACAATTTAACGACATGATCGACGCGATCCGTGAAGGGACCGCGCCAGCTAAGACGTTTTTTGAAGACGTGTTTGGTCCTCCTATAAAGTGGGTTATCGAACAAATCAAAAAGCTCAAACACGAAATAAATGACGTGTATCGAGCGATGTTCGGCCATGACCTGTTTTCCGAGTCCTTCAATGACGTTTTTGACAAATACAGGCATGGCGGCGGCGCGTCTGGCGAGGCCGGCGGAACGCTGTCGAGAGGGCGCGGCGTGCGGCCTAGCGCATCCTCGGATCATAGCTCAATTCGACGCCCCGGCGCCGACGCGGGCAAATCCTACAACGACCCGAATTCCTTCTATGACGCCATAATCAAGGCCGAAGGAACAGGCAAGCATGGCGACCCCTACAACACATCGCTCGGCTATATGAAATCGCCGAAGCCACTTAGCGAAATGACGATGAGTGAATCCTTGGCTTGGGGCGATAAGATCCGCGCCGCGCAAGGACTGAATTCGTCGGCCAAGGGCGCGTTCCAGATCGTCAATACGACACAGCGCGCGGCGATGCGCGCGCTCGGCATGAAGGAAAACGAGCTTTTCTCGGAAGAGAACCAGAGACGCATGGCATCTTGGATTGCGCGCAAGCAGGGCCTGTCGGCTTGGGAGGGATTCAAGCGGCACCCCGATCAGCGCGCGCGCCGCCGCCGCTGGGTTGGCGGCGGGAAGCGATAGGAACGTCCGTTACGGGAGCAACAAAGGGCCGAGAACCATGCCCAACACGCTCGGCGCGCCCGGCGCCGCTGGAGCGCGTAGCAGCACCACCAATAGCTCCACGACTAACTCCTCAAATACCGAGGCAGTTTTCAACGGCGGCATCGCGATCCACACGCAGGCGACCGACGCCCCTGGCTTGATGCGGGAATTGCAGGCGCACATCGACCGTAACAACTTCACGGCGCAAGCCAATTATGGAATAGCCTGACATGACGACAATGACGCAAACTCGTCTCGAACGCCGCGTTGTCGACGAAGCCGAATGGCTCGCCGCGCGGCGCGGTCGCGCGGTCGGATTGGTCCCGTTGGAATGAGCAACGTACATCACGCGTTCTTCAGAGTCGGGCGTGGGTCGACACACTAATTCTGTCTTACAAGGGGTGAGAATGCCTGCGTTTATTCGGTCTGACGGCGAAAAGAAGTACTCGACGCCTTCGCCTTCTCTAAGCGAAGCGCAAACATCAATCGTGATCGCTGGCCTAATGGAATTCGGTCGACAACTGTTGCAGTTCAATCGTCGCGAATTGGGCGCAGATGCTGAAACAGCTGCGCAGAAGTTTCGTGCGCGCTTCGAACATTCGATGAAAGGTGCCGAAATTGAAGGTGTGGGAGATACGGCGAGAGAACTGGAAGTTATAAACGCGATTCTTTGCGCGCTTGACTACATTTATAAGACATAAATTAAGCGTTGTTGTCATTTCGTGACTCTAATCTCAGAAGGTCGGCATTGTCGTCAGCGGTCCGCGTTAACAATACCTCAAGATGCTGCTTTTTCTCAATCAAGGATTCTATTTCTTGAGACAACACTGGTTCAACCGTTGCTTCGCGGGGCTGGACAGTGCCACTTTCATATGTCTTTGAGTATTCTATACTCAATCTGGTTCCTTTGATGACATCTTCTAGAGTCAGTTTGGCTGAGATTTTGAGGCCGTTTTCTAATTCAGACTTCCTCTCCTTATCTGCATTAAATTCAGCGGCGGATACACCCTTGAAGAACTCCCTTACAATATCAGCTCCTTCGTCCGAATCCGCAGGTTCTGCTGGTTCGACCTTACGTCCCATAGCTCTTAGCTTGGCGATAGCTGCCAAAACATCGACAGTCTTCTGAGCTGTAGTCAGTGTTTCGTTATAATATTGGAGAACGTGTGGTAAAATGGGAAGGCATGCATCAAGCCATACCGTTAAGTCTGAAGTTGATACGTACGTCAATTTTGGAGCATCTTCTCTTCCCACAGTAATCTCTGAAATCTGCTCAAATAGTCTGCTCCACCTAGTAAGCATATCTCCGGCCTTATGGAGATCGTTGTCGTAAATTGTCTGAGGAAAGCTTATTCTAATCAAAGCCCTATTATCATCATGCAGCCGCATTGGTTTGATATGAAGATTCTCACATAAGGCTTATCCCTCAGCTTCCGGG